>JAJBVJ010000280.1 GCA_020859875.1 Rikenellaceae bacterium | reverse complement strand
ATCGAAGCCACCAGCGACACGGGTGCATTCATCATGAACTCTTCGGCGCAAAAGAGGCTGGCGGTCAAACTTTCCAAAATTTGCAACGCCCTGCGCCTTCTCTCTTCCGGGCCTCGGGCCGGATTGAACGAGATAAATCTTCCCCCGATGCAGCCCGGTTCGTCCATAATGCCCGGTAAGGTCAATCCGGTGATCCCCGAGGTGGTAAACCAGATTGCCTACCGCGTTATCGGCAACGATCTTACCGTGACGATGGCAGCCGAGGCGGGCCAGTTGGAGCTTAACGTAATGGAGCCCATAATCGTCCACTGCCTGTTCGAAAGTATAGAGATGCTGATAAACGGCATGGACACCCTGCGCGAAAAATGTATTACGGGCATCACGGCAAACGAAGAAATTTGCCGCTCGATGGTTCTCAACAGTATAGGACTGGTCACGGCCCTGAATCCCTACCTGGGCTACGAGACCTCATCGGCCCTGGCCCGTGAAGCCCTCCGAACCGGTAAAGGGATATACGATCTGGTACTGGAGAACAAACTGATGAGCCGGGAGGAACTGGAGGATATACTGCGGCCCGAGAATATGGTAAAACCGCGGAAATTCCTGCGTAAGGGACAAAAATAGCGGTAATCCGTGCAACGGTAAATGTTCGGGTCGTATCTTTGTAATATCCGTTCAACTTAAACCTTAATGTTACGATGCGAAGATTATTACTTTTTCCGCTTGCGGCGGTATTTATTTCCCTCGGTGCATGTTCAAACGATTCGGATTCGGGTAAGGCGAAGATCGAACACAGCCTGCAGGTGCGTTTCGTGGACGACCGGGGCAATAACCTGTTCGATAACCAGACCTATACCAACGATGCGATCAGGATCGTTACCTACGACAACGACGGCGTGGAGCACGATTTCTTCAACGGCGACTGGTTTGCAATCCACGGTTACACGGTGGACAGATTTTACGAGCGCTATATTTTTACGATCTATTTCACGCTTCCCGAAGAGGGCGGTTTGTCGACTACCGAGACCTTCATGCGCTTTTTCGGTGAGGAGCCCGATGTTTTTACCACCGAGTACGACCTCCGGGAAGGCCAAAATCCGGACGAAGCATACGGTGGTGGAACCGTGAGGGTTAAAAGCGTTAAACTAAACGGCTCCCTGATATGGGACAGGGAGAGTTCCCCCGTACAGCCCGTCGACATAGTGAAGGCGCTGCCTGCCGGATTGTAGAGCCGGGACTCTGAATGTGTATTGCCGGAAGCTGTGCTCCCGGCATTTTTTGTCTCCGGGAAGAAGCCGCTGGAAAAGTCGGGCCGGAGTGGTTGAATTTTTGCTTGTTATGGAACAAAACCGTATCACGATGGCAAACACCATTTACCACTCGACAAAATACAACGAATTTTACCGCCAACTGCTTTTCCTTGCAGGACTGCTGACGGTCGGGCTGCTGATCTTCTTTCAGCTTAAATTTTTCGTAGGGGCCGCCCTCGGTGCATTTACCCTCTATATAGTTTTCCGGCACTGGAATTTCTACCTGACCGAGAAGAAGGATTGGAAGCCCTGGGTCGCCGGTTTGGCCCTTACGGTTTTTTGCTTTTTGCTGCTCTCGCTGATCGGTTTCGGAGCCTATAAAGTCATAGCCAACGAAATGCCGTCGGTGGATGCCTCCAGGATCGTTGAATACCTGAAAGAGCTTTCCTTAAAGATAAACAAGGCGGTGGGCTTCAATGTTATCTCCGAGAACCTTGTCCAAAAGTCGGGCGGTGTCGCCACCAAGGTAGTAAGCGGTATACTAAATACCACATACAGTTTTGCGGCCAACATCTTTATGATGCTTATCATCGTCTACTTCATGTTCACCAAGGGTCGTAAGATGGAGTGTTATGCTTATCGATTCAGCCCGTTCAAGGGGGACAGCATGGCCACTATACGCAAGGATGTAAAAAATATAGTTTACAGCAACGCCATCGGCATACCGGTCATAATGGTCGCACAAACCATCGCCTCTTCCGTAATTTACTGGGCCGTCGGGATGGAGAATTTCATATTCTGGGGTTTCCTTACGGCACTATGCGGCCTCATCCCACTGATCGGGTGCGGAATAGTCTACGGCCTGATAGGCGTCTATTATGCGGCTACGGGCCATATCTGGATCGCCCTGATCGTGCTGCTATACGGGGTGCTTATCATATCCAATACAGATAATGTAATCCGTATCGGGCTGATGAAGAAGGTTAACAACACCCATCCGCTGATCGTTATCTTCGGGGTTATTATAGGGATTCCCATGTTCGGTTTCTGGGGTATCATCTTCGGCCCGCTGTTCCTCTCCATCTTCTTCCTGCTGATAAGGATCTATTATACCGAATACCAGCTGCTGCGTTCCCAGGAGGATGCGGAGATATTTGCCGGACTGCGTTTTCCTTCGGCATCCGCACCGCATGCCCCGGTGAACGATCTGGAAGCGGTCGAGGCAGGCGAAGGATTCCAAGCGGTCCACATCGACCGGCAGGCGATCCGGCAGATAGTCGCCGACCATGCCAACATACTCAAAAACGACCCGTGCGACTGTGCAGGGCCCAAAAGTTCCGGGAAAGAGGGGAGAAAGAAAAAGGGATTTTTTGCCAGACTGCGGGCGGATAAAAAAGAGGAGGAATCGTCCTGACGGCGGCGGGTTGCATAAGTGCGGCAGCCGGCCCTTCTTCGCGAAAAATGAGCGGGAGGCGGTTAGATAACTTACCGGGAACATTATTAGATTGGCAGTGGAAAAAGTAATCTTTGAATGGAGAATAATTTATGCCAGAGCTGCGTAAGTGCCGCTTACGGATACCCGGGAGTTTGCCACCGAAAAGTACGGATCGCAGAACCGGGAATACTGTATCTGCTGTTATGAAGACGCCAGTTTCACCCGGGATGTGGACATGGAGGGTATGATCGGGATTTGTGCCGGTTTCCTCGACCAGTACAATGCCGATTCCGACCGGCAGCTTACCCTCGAAGAGGCAAAGGAGAAGATGAGGGAGAATTTCCCGAAACTCAAAAGATGGAACAATGGTTGAGGCCGAGCCCTCAGGATGTTAGCGAACTTAAAGCATTCCGTTCTCTTCGTAGGCATATTCCACGGCGCGGTTCAGTATCCGGATGAGCGGATAGGTCTTGCGGAAATCCGCCGCCGCCCTTTTGGCCAGCTCCCCGCCGGTTATATATTTCATGTCGAGGGGCTTGATTATGTAAAAATCCTTTAACTTCAACAACTCGTCGAACGGACTTCCCGGTGGGAATCCGGCAGGGTTCTTTTTGAGTTGGCGTTCCCGGCAAACCGTGAAACCATTTGCCGATTCAATTGCTTTAAGAATATCGTCGCCATTGTCCAGGATTTCCTCCCGGATGCTTTTCAATACGAACGGCTCGGGCATATATACCCCGGAGGTCATGAAACTCCCCTGGCTTGCTTCCCCTTCCGGTTCGAAATGAATATAGTAGCCGGCAAAACCCGTTTTCTTGCCGCCTCGGCAGATATAAACACCCAGTGCACTTTTATAGGGCTCTTTGTTCGGGCTGAACCTTACGTCGCGGTAAATGCGGTAGGTGCAGTCCCTTATCCCGAGCGGGACGGCGTCGGGGTCGAATTTAGAGATTTCATCGATGAGTTCCGCGGCGAATGCGTTATAGGCCGCAAGAGCTTCCCGGTATTCCTCCTTATTTCGGTTGAACCATTCCCGGTCGTTGTTTTCCCGGAGCCGGGAAAGGAAATCGATCACTGTTTTCATAGCCGTCGTTTTGGAATACAAATTTAAGGTTTATTTCCGGGGGCGCTTCCCCTTAGGCATAAATGTTGCGACATGGTGCGTTGAAATATGCACGGGCTGTGCGTGAGAGGGGAAATATAGTGCTGAGCGTGCCTTTTTAAGGCGCCGAAAAACAGCCCGTGCTCTATTGTATAAAAAAGATATGAACGACATACGTACTAAAAGGCTCATATGGATATTGGTCGGCATCGCGGCTTATTTCGTGCTGGCCGCCATTGTCCAATGGCTATGGAACTGCATCGTCCCGTGGGTGATCGGTTTCCCGCCGGTTACCTACTGGCAGGCCGCCGGACTACTTCTGCTTACCCGCCTTCTTTTCGGCGGTCTGGGAAGGCTAATTCCCGGAGGGTGCCAATGCCGCTGCTGTCAGGGAAGCGAGAACCGGGCAGACAGAGGTTCCGGGAGTAGGGTCAGCGGCATGAATCCGCTGCAAAGGGAAGAATACAACCTACGCAGCGGTGCCTTTCTCGAAGAGGTCGAAGATATTTGAAATTCCGTGATTTATATTCGATTGATTTCGGGGGCGTGTACGCCCCTTTTTTCGTACCTTGCAGAAAACGATGAATCTTAGCATTATGGATGTGTTGGTGCTCCAGACGGATATCAGGTGGCTCGATGCGGCGGGCAACCTGTCCCGGTGCGGGGAATTATTGGAAGAGGCCTTTACTGGGGAAGGGAAATCTCCCGATCTGGTGGTATTACCCGAGATGTTCGCCACCGGTTTTTGTATGGAACCGGATAAATGCGCCCCCTTTGCGGAGTCGATAACGCAGTGGATGACAGCGGCGGCTTCCCTCTACGATACGGCCCTGGCAGGCACCGTGGCGGTAGAAACGCCGGAGGGCTACCGCAACAGGCTCTACTTCGTCCGTCCCGACGGTAATGTGGCCTACTATGACAAGCGCCACCTGTTCGGTTACGCCGGCGAGGATAAAATTTACGGATGCGGAAAGCGTAGGGTTATTGTCCGCTGGAGGGGGTTCGACATACTTCTTCAGACATGTTACGACCTGCGGTTCCCGGTATTTTCCCGTAACAGGGACGACTACCAGCTGGCGGTATATTGTGCCAGTTGGCCCGCATCGAGGATAGCGGTATGGGACACCCTGCTGCGGGCGCGGGCCATCGAGAACGCATCGTATGTTATCGGCGTAAATAGGGTGGGGAGCGATCCCACGGGCGCGTATCCCGGCCATTCGGCGGTTATAAATTTCCGCGGAGAAACTGCGGCAAAGGCCGATGGTGAAACGGAAGGCCATATTTTCCACACCCTTTCCCTTGAAGAATTATACCGATTCCGGGAAAAATTCCCTGTTCTGAATGACGGAGACCGGTTCGTGATGGAGTAACGACAAAGAGGGCCGGGGAATAAAAAAATGGTGCGGCAGCTTTATGCGTACTTATCGTACAGAAATTCAACCCAAACTTAAGAGGCTGCCGCACCGAAACCCTATTATGAAAAAACCCTATGAGGGCAATCCAACTGCGGCTGTTCTCTTAATGTTAAGAAAACCAAATACATTATTCATTGCATTCGCCGCTGTCGCCGGACATCGTCCATATTTGCTATGGGAGTTTTCGTCCGGTGTTCCGGAGGCAAACGCATCGTCATAAAGGCGCTCCCTCCGGCCTGCGGTCTGCATAGCTTCTCACGGCATAAGTAGGACAGGCGGAGGTTCGCGCCAATGACGTAGGACGCGAATTACTCCACCCATCCTTTACCTACTTTTGGCTTAACTGTGAGAATTTGCAGACCTAAGCAGGCAGAGTAATGAAGTATTTCAATCGGCCGGCGGAGCCGGCCACAAACCTATTTCACTTCCAATAGGTAGAGCAAAGATAGGAAAGTTATGCGACTTTGCAATGGCAATATTACCAAATCAACTATTTTGCCGAATAATTTGTAATAATACAAAAAAAACCTTTCCGTGGCAGGAAAGGTTTTTTCTGTGGTATATATGGTTTTTAACCCTATGCCTGTACGATCGCTTCGGTCGGACAAACATCCGCACATGTACCGCAGTCGGTGCATACCGACGGATCGATCGTATAAACGTCGCCTGCCGCGATAGCCTCTACCGGGCATTCGTCGATACATGTACCGCAAGCAATGCAGGCATCTTCTTTAATTGTGTAAGCCATTTTCCGTCAATTTAGTTCGTTATCGAATTCGAGCGCCCGTTCCCATATTCGGCGCCGCACAAATTTATCACTGTTTTTTTAAATTCCCAAGTTTTACCGCCCCTTATTCGTCTATGGTGGCAAACCCGGTATAGAGTTGAAGCGCTCCGGGGATATTAATGCCATGAGAGGTCTGGTTGTTTTCCATCAGGGCGGCAAGGATACGGGGAAGGGCAAGTGCACTCCCGTTCAATGTGTGGCACAAGTGGGTCTTTTTGTCGTGCCCGCGGTAACGGAGTTTCAGCCTGTTTGCCTGGAACGTCTCGAAATTCGAGACCGAAGATACTTCGAGCCATCGGTCCTGGCCGGCGGAATAGACCTCGAAATCATAGGTAAGGGCCGAATGAAAACTCATGTCACCGCCGCAGAGCTTGACGATCCGGTAGGGAAGACCGAGCGCCGCCACCAGCGACTCTACATGTTCGACCATGGCATAAAGCGCGTCGTAAGACCGCTGTGGATGTTCGATACGCACGATCTCCACCTTGTCGAACTGGTGGAGGCGGTTCAGTCCGCGAACATCTTTTCCGTACGATCCGGCTTCCCGGCGGAAACAGGGGGTGTAGGCGGTCATACGGATCGGGAACTCATCCTCCCCGAGGATGGTATCACGGTATATATTGGTTACGGGGACTTCCGCCGTGGGAATGAGGTAAAAATTGTCTGCCGTGGCATGGTACATCTGGCCCTCCTTGTCGGGCAGCTGTCCCGTTGCGAAAGCCGAGGACTCGTTGACCATCAGGGGCGGCATTACTTCCGTGTAGCCTGCGGCGATATTCCTCTCGAGGAAGAATGATATCAGGGCCCGCTGGAGCGCGGCTCCCTTGCCTTTATAGACCGGGAAACCGGCCCCGGTGATCTTTACGCCGAGTTCGAAATCTATTATGTCGTATTTTTTTGCAAGTTCCCAGTGAGGGAGAGGGTTTTCCGGAAGGGAGAGTTCCGTGAGGAAATTTTTGATGATTACATTGTCTTCCGCAGTGCGGCCCACCGGAACGGTTTCATGGGGCAGGTTGGGGAGCTTGACGATCTCTTCGTTGAGCTTTGCCGTGACGTCCCGCAATTCGTCTTCGAGGAATTTGGACTGCTCTTTGAGCTCTCCGCTGCGGCTTTTGGCCTTTTCCGCTTCCTCCCGTTTGCCGGCGGCATAGAGCGCGCCTATATCTTTTGCGAGGGCATTCTGGCCGGCAAGGACGTTGTCCAGAAGAACCTGGATGGATTTACGCTTATCGTCCAGTTCGCCGATGAGCGTCACGGTTTGGGTGGCGTCGTAGCCCTTTACCGCGAGCCGGTCGATAACCGCCGCACTGTCTTCCCTTATCTGTTTTAAAGTAAGCATGGTCGTTGGGATTTTTAAGTTTCAAAGATATTAAGAAACATGCCCAATAGGAAAAGATAAGTGAATTTTTATCCGTCGAGGGGTGTTTTTATTTTCTGGATAAGGATTTGCTATCTTTGCCACCGGATTATTTATGGATTTGGACAGGATATACGATCATGCCCTTTCGGGCGGTGCGGTGGACTTCGACCAGGCATGCATGTTGTACGACCGTGCGCCGACAGCGGAGCTCGCGGCCGTGGCCGACCGGATTCGACGCCGCAGAGTTCCGGATCCGCAGGTGGTAACCTGGCAGATCGACCGCAATGTCAATATTACGAATGTTTGCATTTCGGGGTGCCGCTTCTGCAACTTCCACTGTAAACCCCACCAGAATGACAAAGCCTTTGTCACCACCCTCGACGAGTACTGCCAAAAGATAGAACGGATGCTGGAGCTGGGCGGCGACCAGCTGCTTTTGCAGGGTGGGCTCCATCCTGGACTTAAAATAGATTATTACGAAGGCCTTTTCCGTGAGCTTAAAAGACTATATCCCGGGGTGAGGCTCCATGCCCTCGGTGCACCGGAGGTGGCCCATATAGCCCGGATAAGCGGCCTCGGAGTGGAAGAGACTTTGGGACGACTCATCGAAGCCGGACTGGATTCGCTTCCGGGTGCCGGAGCCGAAATCCTGGACGACCGGGTAAGGAAGATCCTGTCGCCGGGAAAGCCCGATACGGCATCGTGGCTCGAGACGATGTCCATTGCCCACCGTCTGGGGCTTGCAACTTCCGCTACGATGATGTATGGCCATGTGGAAAACCCGGCGGAAAGGATAAAGCATCTATTCCGGATTCGGGAATTACAGGCCGGATGCCCCGAGGGAAAGCCGGGATTTCTGGCATTCATTCCCTGGGTTTTCCGAAGCACGGGAACCGAGTTGGAAAAAACGGGTGTACGTCCCGATATGTCACCCACAGCTTATATCCGTTTAATCGCCATCAGCCGAATCGTCCTCGATAATATACGCAATATACAGGCCTCGTGGCTTACGGTCGGTAAACAGGTGGCCCAGGTCGCTCTCCACTCGGGGGCGAACGATATGGGGTCGATAATGATAGAGGAGAATGTGGTCTCCTCGGCCGGTGCGGAAAATTCGTTCGATGCCGACGGTATTTGCCGGGCAATCCGCCAGGCGGGCTTTACCCCGCGTCTTCGTGACCAGCTGTACCGTTATAGGGATACCGAAGTTATTGCGTGAACATCGTAAAAGAGTACCGCAGGATAACCCTTTCAGATCAAAAGCCCGTCCCTTCTTTTGCGGGCGATTATAGTGAGCATATCCGCGGTCATATCGGCGAGGTTCCATTGGGGCGCCCATCCCCACTCGTCCCGTGCGCAGCTGTCGTCGAGGCTGTCGGGCCAGCTGCGGGCTATTGCTTCCTTCCCGGGATCGACCTCGTATTTCATGGTAAAATCGGGCATATGCCGGCGGATCTCGTCGTATATCTCTTCCGGACTGAAGCTCATAGCCGTTATATTGAAACTGTTGCGATGAATGAGTTTTGCCGGGTCGGCTTCCATTAACCGGACGCAGGCGTTGAGTGCGTCGGGCATATAGAGCATATCCATCTTCACGTCTTTGGGTATGGGGCAGACGAAATGGTTATGCCGGATTGCCGAGTAATAGATATCCACCGCATAGTCCGTAGTGCCTCCACCGGGGGGCGTCACGTTCGAGATGATCCCGGGAAACCTCACACTGCGCGTATCGACCCCGTATTTTTGGAAGTAGTAATTGCTGAGAAGTTCACCCGTTACCTTGCAAACACCGTACATGGTGGTAGGCTGCATCAGTGTATCCTGCGGGGTATTTACCTTCGGGGAACTCGGCCCGAAGGCCCCGATGGAACTGGGAGTGAAAAGGGAGCAGTTGTACTGGCGGGCCACGTCGAGGGAATTCATCAGCGCACCCATATTGATGCTCCAGGCCAGCTGCGGGTCTTTCTCTCCTACGACGGAGAGCAGCGCTACGAGGTTGAAAATCGTGTCTATGCGATATTTGTTGACCGTATACCCGAAGGTATTTGCATCCAGGGCGTTCATCACCACGAACGGCCCGTTCTCGGCCAAATCGCGGCACTCCCTCACGTCGGCCGCTACTACATTCTTGTTTCCGTAAATATCCCGTAGGTGGGTGGTAAGCTCCGAACCTATCTGTCCGCCTGCCCCGACTATTAGAATCCTCTTCATCGCATAGTATTATTTCCGATTATCGATGAGCTCCTTCAGGGCGAGAAGGGCCACCCGGGCAAGGTAAACGAAAAGGATGGCAATTACCCCGAACCCCGCCCAGAGAAACATTCCGGACGGCTTTATTATCGAGATCAGGATCGCCACCTGTACGGCGAATATGGCGCAGATCATATATACGATCGTCCGAAGGGTCTTGAGTCTTTCCATTGCGAATAATTTGGATATAAAGATATGTATTTTTAGAAGTAAGTGACGATCTGTCCGAAATAATTTATTTCGTATTATGATTTCCAGAACCTAC
Source organism: Rikenellaceae bacterium (assembly GCA_020859875.1). Lineage (GTDB taxonomy): Bacteria > Bacteroidota > Bacteroidia > Bacteroidales > Rikenellaceae > WRDF01. The sequence continues at coordinate 163 of JAJBVJ010000280.1, read as the reverse complement.
GGCATTTCCGGTTACATGCCGGAAGCCGCATTTGGAAAATAGGCTCCCGTTGCTTACCTTTGCCCGGCTTACGGGAGAATACCAGAGTGGCCAAATGGGGCAGACTGTAAATCTGCTGGATAATTCCTTCGGTGGTTCGAATCCATCTTCTCCCACAAAGATT
>JAJBVJ010000012.1 GCA_020859875.1 Rikenellaceae bacterium | reverse complement strand
AAGCTCAAGGGGTTCGAATGCGAGCCATGAAAACCGCGATTCAGAAGGACGTTTCGAATCCAGCAACAGCGGTAGAGGTTCACACTCTTCCTCATCTTCCAACAACGGCGGAGGCAACTCTGGCCAGAAAAGGGATAGCGAAGGCCGTTTTACCTCGGAAAACAGGGGTCGTAAAAGCGAAAAATAGTCCCTGAAATTAATTTCAGAGCAAAAACGCCTGCTGGATCAGCAGACGTTTATTTTTTGCCTAAACGATCGAGACCTCTACCCCGGCATCCATGAATGCGTTGTGGGTTCTGTCCGGTATTCCGCTGTCGGTAATAATTCGGTTCACCAGTCCCGTCTCACATATCTTGCTGGACCCTTTACGACCGAATTTACCGGAATCCGCAAGCACGATCACTTTTTCCACACTCTCTATCATCACACGGTTAAGACTCGCCTCGAGCAGATTTGTAGTGGTAAGACCGTACTCGGGATCGATGCCGTCCACACCCAGAAACAGCTTGCTGCAGGTGAAATTGCCGAGCATTTGTTCGGCGAACGGCCCCACGGCCGATACGGAACTGTTGCGCAGGGGGCCACCCAGTTGTATTACATCTATGTTTCGGTGTTTTGAAAGTATCATAGCGACACTCAGTGCCGAGGTTATGGCGGTAAGCTGGTGCTCCCCGCTAATCTCCCGCGCAAAAGCCATCACCGTCGTTCCGGAGGCGATCAGGATCGTATCGCTGGGTTCCACCAGCCGGGCGGCATAGGCTCCTATCAGCCTTTTTTGTTCGGCATTCTGTTTCTCCTTTACATTGATGTGGCGGTCGTTTATATAGGGGTTCATCAATACGGCGGAGCCGTGGGGGCGATAAAGCATCTGTTTTTTCTCGAGGCTGTTCAAATCCTTACGGATCGTAACGTCCGAGACTTTCAGGCGGTCGGAAAGAACCGAGACCGGAACCGATCCCGATTCGCGCAGTATTTCCATTATCTTTTCCTGCCTCTCCACAAGGCTAAGGCCGGATGAAGCGTCACCGTTTTTCATAGGGTGGCAATAGTTTTAAAGGGAGCATATATTTCTATTTCAAACAAATCTACAAAAAAATAAAAAAAAGAGTTCAAAATCTTTCGCAGTCAAAATAAATTCCCTTATATTTGTTTCGAAACGAAACCTTATTACTTTTGATTCGAAACTCATTGACGATATGAAAAGGGATAAACTTTTAGAAAGGATAGAAAATCCCTCAACCGTATGGGACATGGTGGTTATAGGTGGAGGTGCCACCGGGCTGGGTGTGGCAGTCGACGCGGCCACAAGAGGATTTTCCGTCGTACTTTTCGAACAGGACGATTTTGCCAAGTCTACCTCCAGCCGCAGCACGAAGTTGGTTCACGGGGGTGTCCGCTATCTTCAGAAAGGGGATGTCCCGCTGGTACGCGAAGCGCTCCACGAAAGGGGCCGGTTGCGCCGCAATGCCCCACACCTGGTCAAAGACCAGACCTTCGTGATCTCGAACTACACCCATTTCGATAATTTTCTTTATACCTGCGGCTTGACGGTTTACGATATGCTCTCCTGGGGGGGACTCAGCCTCGGAAGGTCCTATTATATTAACCGGGAAAAGGTGATGCGCCTGTTGCCCGGGATAAAAAAGGAGGGTCTCAAAGGAGGGGTGGTTTACCACGACGGACAGTTCGACGATTCCCGGTTGGCCATAAACCTCGCTCAAACCTGCTGCGACCACGGCGGCTGTCCCCTAAACCATTTCACCGTAATGGGGATAACGCACCACGGGGACGGAAAAGTCTCCGGAGTAACCGCAAGGGATAACATTACGGGCAGGGAATATACGGTGCGGGCAAAGACCGTGGTAAATGCCGCCGGGATTTTTGTTGACGATATTATGACCATGGACTCTCCCTCGCACGATAAAATGGTCACCCCGAGCCAGGGAGTTCATATCGTACTCGATATGAAATTTCTGCAAAGCGACCATGCCATTATGATCCCCAAGACCTCGGACGGCAGGGTGTTGTTCGCCGTACCCTGGCACGACAAGGTTGTGGTCGGAACCACCGACATTGTACGGGAAGTTCCCGAATCGGAACCCAAACCACTGGACGAAGAGATCGATTTCATCCTTGCTACGGCCGGCCTTTACATTGATCCCAAGCCGACCCGGGCGGATATTCTCTCCGTTTTCGCCGGGCAGAGACCCCTTGCGGCCCCGAAGGACGAAGGAAAAAGTACCAAGGAGATTTCACGCTCCCATAAGATAATAGTCTCCAAACACAACCTTATCACCATAACAGGGGGCAAGTGGACGACTTACCGCCGGATGGCTCAGGATACCGTCGACAAGGCTGTCTCGATGGGGCTGCTGCCCGAGAGGGCCTGCGCGACAAAGTCGCTTCGCATTCACGGCTATAAACCCGAGCCCGACCTTACCGACCATATGTATATCTATGGCAGCGATGCCGACGCGGTAAGGGAGCTTGTGGCTTCGACTCCGGAATATTCGATGCCGATCCACGCTTCGTACCCCTACAAGGCCGGGGAGGCGGCATGGGCTGTAAGGGAGGAAATGGCACTGACCGTGGAGGATATACTGGCCCGCCGCGTAAGGCTTCTCTTCCTGGATGCGCGGGCGGCTATCGAGGCGGCACCCGCTGTGGCCGCCGTTATTGCCCGGGAAGGGGGGATGGACAAAGATTGGGCTAAGCGGCAAGTGGAAGAATTCACGGCCCTCGCCCGGAATTATATCATCTGATCCGCCAGTAGTTTAATCAGGGTTACACTACCAGCATATATATAGCCGGTACCCGGCCAGCCCCGAACGGGTTGGCCGGGTGTTTTTACCCATTTGCAGGAAAATTGCATTGGTTGTCCGGAGTAATAACGCAACGAAGTATGTCCCCTACCGAAAAACCGACTAAAGACAAACCGGAATACCATCTGTTTTCCGATTCCTACCGCTATCACGGAAATTACAACCAGCCGACAAAAGTAAAGGTAACCAGGTATAATCATGAAAAGATCGAGCTGGAGGAGATAGACAGTCGCTCCTCCGATTTCCGGCCGCTGGTCAAAGAGGGCTATGTCAACTGGATACAGGTGACGGGCCTCGAAGACGGGGATATGATTTCCGGCATGATTACGGGCTTCGGACTACATCCCATAGACTGTAAAGCTGTACTGACTCCCTGCCATGCCGCGAAGATCGACGCCCACGGCGACCGCCTGATTATGGTCATGCGGGCCTGTTTTATCGGTAAGAGCAACAAGGTAACCTCCGAGCATATCGCCATAATCTCCAAGGACAACCTCGTGGTGACTTTCAGGGAAAAAGAATCCCCCGATATTTTTTCCAATATTGGGGTATCCCTTGAAAACGACACGATGAATATCCGCTCGTCGGGACGGACTATGCTCCTGGCCTTTATACTCAATTCTATCTTCTCGATCACCATCTATTCGGCGGTGAAGGTCGAAGAGATGCTCGAAAAACTGGACGATCTACTTCTCGATACCAAAGAGAACCGGATCAATGCGGGATTGAAAATACAGCAATGCCGCCATGCCAACCTGATCATACAGAAAAACAGCATCCCCCTTCACTCTGAATTCCGCAACATTGCCGAGAGCCCCGTAGTTACCTCCGACCCGGTGATGGTTCTGATCTTCGACGAGCTTTACAACCAGCTCGATTTCATCGTGCTGACCTCTAAAAACAGCCGTGAGATGCTCGCTTCGATGCGGGACATGTATGCAGCGAGCAACGATATCCGCACGAACTTTATAATCAAAAGACTCACCATAGTTTCGACCCTGTTTATTCCCATAACCTTCCTGGTCGGACTCTGGGGTATGAACTTCCGCCTGATGCCGGAACTCGAATGGAAGTACGGTTATCCTGCAGCCCTGCTGACGATTGTGCTCACGGTCTATTTTACCTGGCGATTCATGAAGCGTAACCATTGGTTTTGATTGCTGTTCCCGCCCATTCCAAGGAAATTTCTCCTTTTTATCCTTAAAAACTATATTTTTAGTTGTTAAACTAATTTTTTAGTTCTATATTTGGATGTAACCCTATAAAAAGGTATATATGCAAGAATACGAAAGGGAACTAACAAAAGCGGAACTTCAGGTGATGCAGATACTGTGGGACATCGAACACGGTTTTGTCAGCGACATTCTCAGCCGTATGGATAGTCCCAAACCGGCTTATAATACGGTCTCTACCATCGTCCGCATCCTCGAAAGAAAGGGCTTCGTCTCACACCATTCTTTCGGGAAGAGCCACCGGTACTACCCGCTGATAACCAAAAGCGACTATACCGACAAATATATGAAATCGGTATTAAGCAATTTTTTCGGCGACTCCGTTCCCCAGATGGTATCGTTTTTCAGCCGCCGCGAGAGGCTGTCACTCGGAGAGATAGACCAAATTATCCGGATACTCGAAGAGGGTAAGAAACGAAATTGACGCCTTTTATGGAACCGCACCTGGCCTATGCCTTAAAGGTAATATTATGCAGCGGCATATTGTATTCCTTCTATAAACTGCTCATAGAGGGAAGAACCGGCTACACTTTTTGCCGGGCATATATAATCTGCGCACTGGTCACCTCGGCAATAATCCCGTTATTGAAGATAAAGGTTTTTGCTGGAGAGATTATCGAAATCGCAGTGGCCCCACCCTCACCATACGATTTCCCGCTCGTATCGCCGGAATATTCCGGGGATGCCGCACCGGCGGGGCACGGAATGGCGGCCGGTGAAATGATAGGATGGATCTATATCCTCGGAGTAGTTCTTCTTTTGGCAAGGCAGGCTGTGGGTCTATCGAGAATCGGCCGCTTCACCGCCCGCACGCAAAAGAGTGTCCGGGGCTCTGTAACGATATATGAGGGGCAGAGTATCCAAACTCCGTTCACATTCTTTAACAAGATATTCATTCCCGAAGGATTGTCCCGCCACGAAAGGGAGCAGATACTCGTCCACGAGGCGAGCCATGTCCGCCGCAACCACGGGGTGGAACTGCTGGCGATGGAATTTATAAAGTCGTGGCAATGGTTCAATCCTTTTGCATGGATGAGCCGCCGATCGCTGGAGGAAGTCCATGAATATCAGGCCGACAATGACGTGCTTATGGAAGGCTACGACCTTGATGATTATAAAAATCTCTTATTCCGCCAGCTGATGGGTTTAAGTCCGGATCTATCCAGCGGACTGGCCAATTCCAAAACCAAAAAACGATTCATTATGATGGAAAAAAGAAAACCGGTCCCGGTAACAATTCTGCGGGGCCTCGGCGCCATACCGTTGCTCGGAGGCCTGCTTCTGCTCTTTAGCTTTACCACCAAAGACCCTGTTTATATCTTCACCGGGCAGGACGACGATACCAAAAAGGTGTACATTATAGACGAGACCGGGAATCGAGGCTACTTCCTTACCATCGGCCCTGATGCAGAAGGCTCCACATACTATTTCGTCGACGGTAAAGAGGTCACCAAGGAAGAGTTCGAGAACCTGGATAACGATATGATCGCATCGGTCACTGTGACAAAAGATGTTGAAACGGTAAAACAGTATGGGAAAGATGCGGGTTCCGGTATTATTCTGGTAAATTTAAAACAAGCGGGCGGCGATTCCGGCTTACGGATAATCTCGACCTCAGAACCTGGACAAGAACCCGGCTACTTTATTGACGGGAAGGAAATTTCCGCCCGGGAATTTAAGAGTATCGACCTGGAGAATATCGAAAATTTCACAGTACTTACAGGCAATAAAGCCGAAGAGCTCTATGGTATGCCAAACGGGGTGATCCTTGTAACTACCAAATCGGAATTCTCCGGCAAATCCGACAAACAGTTACCGCAGTTTTTAGGGGGCTATCTTGCAAATTTCGCGGCCTGGGTACAGCGGCAAATAGCGCTCGATCCTCGGTCGGATGGGCTCACCGGCAAGGTTGTAACCTCTTTCGGAGTCGATGCCTCGGGTAAAGTGACGGATATTACGATCCGGGAAAGCCCATCGGATCTTATGGACAGGATCGTAACCGAAATATTGGAAAGGTCGCCTTCGTGGACACCGGCCCAAAAAGACGACGGGTCGAGCACCGCCTCCTCTGTAGGGATGGCATTTACCTTCGGCCGAATGGAACCCTTCACGGCGGTGGATAAAATGCCTCTGTTCAAAGGGTATGATAACAGAGCGTTCCAGGAATGGACAACCGCGCAAATTGCCGACGATCCCTACACTAAGGGGATGGCAGGAAGTGTCGAAGCCTCGTATGTAATCGATGCGGAAGGAAAAGTGACCGACGTTAATATTATAAACTCTCCCCTTATTGAGATGGGGGAAATCGTAAAAAGAATTTTAGAATCTTCCGACAGATGGACGCCAGGCACCCTCGACGGTAAGCCGGTTCCAGTGAAACTCAAGACCGTGATCCATTTCCCGGTTTTGGAAAGCCTCGAAAAAACAACTTCGGAGAGTGAAGACGGGCCATTCGTAATCGTAGAAAAGATGCCCACATTCGAAGGTGGCGACCTGGCCACATTCAGGGACTGGGTACAGCAGGAAGCCGACCGGGCGCCGCGTCCCGACGGCCATAGCGGGATGGTAGTTGTTTCGTTCATTATCGACGAGGACGGTAAACTGGTTAATGTCGAACGCCACAGTGCTCCCTCCGACCAACTTTATGAAACAATCAAAGAGATTCTCGAATCATCCCCCAGGTGGACTCCCGGCACCCAGCAAGGAAAAGCCGTCCCCGTGAGGTATAATCTCCCGGTAAGGTTCGATTAAGAGGGAATTAGAAATGTATTAGAATTTTACACCGATTTTCTTATTTGTTCCGGGGGATTGTTATTTTTGGGATAACAATCCCCTTTTTTATGCCCAGAATACTTGTTATAGAAGACGAAACCAGGGTCGCAGACACCATCGTGCGGGGTCTCGCAGAGTTCGGCCACAATGCACAGGCGGCAGACAGTGCCGAGCGCGGGCTCGAGATGCTCTCCGCGGGACGGTACGACATCATAATCTGCGACGTTATGCTTCCCGGGATCAGCGGTTTCGAGGCCATAGCCGAGATTCGCCGGATATACGGGAAGATACCGGTGATTATGCTCACCGCTTTGGGAACAACAGACGATAAGCTGGAGGGCTTCGACGCCGGGGCAGACGACTATATGGTCAAACCTTTCGACCTGCGGGAACTTAATGCCCGGGTCGGCATCCTGCTTAAAAGGGTCGAAGAAAAAGAATGCGCTAAAGAAGAGATAGCCTACGGCGGCATTACGATAGACTTGCGGATGAAATCTGCCAGCAGGGAAGGTGTACCGCTAAAATTGACCCCCAAGGAATTCAACCTTCTGCAATACATGGCGGGCAATCCCGAGCGCATTCTTACCCGTGCCGAGATCGCCGAAAAGGTGTGGGGAACGACCTTCGACACCGGCACCAACTTTATCGACGTATATATTAACTACCTGCGAAAAAAGGTAGACAGGGATTTCGGCACCAAACTAATCCACACCAAACCGGGCGTGGGTTTTATCCTCTCCGACAAATATGAAAATAAGGAATAGGATCGCCCTGTCGGCAACTGCCGTGACCACGGCCGTATTTACCGTTATCGTCGTAATGGTGATGCTCTTTTCTTCGGCCAACCGCGAAAGGCAGTTTTATAAAACCCTCTACGACGAAACTCTCACCAAGGCCAATCTCTATTTCAGCGGGAAGGTGGATTCGGGAACCATGCATGAGATTTACCGTAATAACCGGGAAACTATCGACGAGGTGGAAGTAGCTATTTACGACGAGGCCGACCGGCTCGTTTACCACGACGATTCGGATGCGGATATCGTCAAGGAGACTCCCCAGATGCTCTCCTCCATACGTTCGGGCGGTGTTTCCGAGTTCTACTCGGGCAAATACCAGGTTGTCGGTCTTGTATATACTCATGACGGGAAAGAGTATACCATAACCGCGGCGGCATACGACGGTTATGGTATATCCAAATTAAAGGCGCTGCGGGTTTTCCTGCTCTCGGCATTCATTCTGGCCCTCGTATTGCTCTATATATCGGGTTATTACGTGGCCGGAAAAGCATTGTCTCCCGTAAAGGATATCGTGGATGAAGTGGAGGCGATAACAGGCAGCAGGCTCGGCAAGAGGCTGCCGGTCGCAAATGCCGGCGACGAATTGGGGGAACTTTCGGGGGCCTTCAATAATATGCTCGACCGGCTCGAAAAATCGTTCGAAGCCCAGAGCCGGTTCCTGAGCAATATCTCCCATGAGCTCCGCACCCCACTCTCCGCTCTCAGGGCAGAGCTCGAAATAGCCATTTTGAAAGAGCGGCTTCCCGGACAGTACGAGCAGTATATCGAACGGGCACTGGAAGATGCCCGCAATATAGAGGAACTCTCCGCCGGGCTTCTCGACCTTGCACGGGCAGGCAGCGATTCATCCCGCATCTCGATGAAGCAGGTGCGCACGGACGAGATATTGCTCGATGCACGGTCGCTTATAATGAGGGCCAATCCCGGATTCCATGTCGAAATAATTTTCGGGCAGGATAACGGCGAGGAGAATTGGATCACGGTCAGGGGTAATGCATATCTGCTGAGTACCGCATTCGCCAATCTGATCGAGAACAATTGCAAATACTCTTCCGACCACCACTCTACCGTAACTCTCACCCACCACCGCGAATTCGTCCACATACGCTTCAGCGATACGGGCCCCGGTATTCCAAAAGGGGAACTCGGCCGGATATTCGATGTTTTCTACCGCGGATCTTCACAGGGGTCGGCCAAAGGGCACGGAATCGGGATGACGCTTGCCAAAACCATAATCGAACTCCACGGCGGCACAATCGAGGTGCGTTCCGAGCAGGGAGAAGGGACGGTTTTCATCGTTTCGCTCCCACATATATAATAGAAAGATGAAGGACAGGGTCAGCAGTATAATCGAATGGATGGGCACGCTGCGCAACGAAAAGAACCTCGACGGGATGCAACGGTTCGGGATCAATACGGAAAACGCCTTCGGTATTTCGACCCCCACTCTGATGTCGATGGCGCGGGAACTGGGCAAAGACCAGCCGTTGGCACTCGCTCTATGGAAGACCGGCATCCATGAAGCCATGATAATCGCCGCTATGGTCTCAGACCCGGCGGCATTCACCCCCGAACTAATGGACTCGTGGTGTGAAGATTTCGATTCGTGGGACATATGCGATCAGGTATGTATGAAGGTGTTCCGATACACGCCGCATGCCCGTGAAAAAATTTATCAGTGGGCCGTGCGTGAAGAGGAGTTTGTCCGCCGGGCGGCATTCGCACTGATGGCGACCTGCGCCGTAATAGACAAAACATCGAAAGACGAGCAATTCGAGCCGTGGTTCGACCTTATAGCTGCGGCTTCGGACGATGAGCGCAATTTCGTAAAAAAGGCCGTGAACTGGGCACTTCGCCAGCTTGGTAAGAAAAGCCCCGGCCTCTGGCACAAGGCTATCGCGGTATCGGAAGAGCTAATGCTCTCCAACTCCAGATCGGCCCGATGGATCGCAGCCGATGCTACAAGGGAACTGACGGGAGAAAAAACCTTCCGGAGGTTAAAATTCGAATAACGGTTCAGGTACCCGGGAAGGTTTCCACGAACTTTATATCGATGTCGGAGAATGACTCCACATATTTTATGGTGAAATCGGGGAAAGACTCCACGAACTCCCACTTACCGCATCTGTCGGGGAAAGAATTGACGACCTGTACCCTCAGATCGGGGAAGGATTCCACCACCCTGACCTCTATATCGGCAAAGGACGATACGACCTTTACCTTTCCGTAAAGGGATATTCCGTTATAGGTACATCTGGATGGGTCGAAGTTTCCCGCTCGGGTGGTCACGGAATTGGAGTCCCCGGCGTAGTCGGGACAGTAAAGCCGATCCGGGTACCAGGCGTGTGAAGGGATGGATGCGGTGAGAACCATAAATCCTGCTACCATACATGCGGTTTTCATAAATAGTGGGTTTAAGTCTGTATACAAA
>JAJBVJ010000124.1 GCA_020859875.1 Rikenellaceae bacterium | reverse complement strand
AACTATATATAAGCTAAGTTACCTAATTTTTCCAAATTTATCTAACTTTGTGATTAATTTTTGCAAGTACCCGCCAGGGACATATCCGTTTATAATGAGACTCCACACAAAAGACCTTATAAAAAGATACAAATCCCGCACCGTGGTAGACCACGTCTCCATAGAGGTCAATCAGGGCGAGATAGTGGGCCTTCTGGGGCCGAACGGCGCCGGAAAGACCACCACCTTCTACATGATCGTGGGTCTGATAAAGCCCAACGGCGGGGAGATATATCTCGAGGACGACGGTGGCAACGACCTGGATATAACCAAATACCCGGTCTATAAGCGTGCCCAGATGGGGGTTGGGTACCTTGCACAGGAGGCCTCCGTATTCCGCCACCTAAGTGTGGAGGACAACCTGAAGGCGGTACTCGAAATGACCGACCACCCCAAGAAATACCAGCGAGAGCGGGTGGATAGCCTTATCGAGGAGTTCCGCCTGCAGAAAGTGCGCAAGAGCCAGGGCATTCAGCTCTCCGGTGGCGAACGCCGCCGTACGGAGATCGCCCGGGCGGTGGCGATAAATCCGAATTTTATCTTGCTCGACGAGCCTTTCGCCGGAGTCGACCCTATTGCCGTTGAGGATATACAAAGTATCGTAGCCACTCTTAAAAACAAGAATATCGGGGTTATAATCACCGACCACAACGTCCACGAGACCCTCGATATAACCGACCGAACATATCTTCTTTTCGAAGGGAAGATACTCAAGGCCGGCTCCGCCGAAGACCTGGCCAACGATGAAACTGTCCGCAAGGTCTATCTCGGCAAGGACTTCAAACTACGATGATTATATGGAGATGTATTGCCCGAAAGGCCGGGTAGGCGGGAATATAGAGGCTCCGGCATCCAAAAGCTATGCCCAGAGGGCGGTTGCCGCAGCATTGTTATGCGGCGGAACTTCGGTTTTGCGCAAGATGGAGCTTTGCGACGATACAGCCGCCGCGATGAGTGTGGCGGAAGGGCTGGGAGCGGTGGTTTCTTCCGTAGCGAACAACGAATACACCATAACCGGCGGGATAAGGGATGGCCGCCTGGTTCCCCGCGACAGGGTTTTGAACATCGGGGAGTCGGGATTGTCGGCACGGATGTTCACGCCAATCGCATCTTTGTGCAGAGTGCCGGTAACGATCGAAGGCGAAGGTTCTATTATGAAGCGCCCCGTCGGAATGATGACCGGCCCCCTGGAAAGCCTCGGGGTAAAAATATCCACCGCCGGCGGTTTTTTACCCGTTACGGTCGAGGGCCCCCTATGCGGGGGGCGGGCGGAGGTGGACGGAGCGCTGAGTTCCCAGTTCATTACGGGGTTACTGATGGCCCTGCCCATGGCAGAAAACGATACGGTTTTGTCGGTCGAAAATGCGGCAAGCAGACCCTATCTGGATATGACGATCGATTTACTTGCCAAATTCGGTATCGAAATAATCAACCGGCAATACCGGGAATTCCATATCAGGGCCCGGCAGAAATATATACCTGGTACCTACGATATCGAGGGAGACTGGAGCGGAGCCTCTTGTTTACTTGTCGCCGGGGCGATCGCCGGCGGGATCACGGTCGGGAACCTCGATCCCGACTCTTGTCAGGCGGACGTAGCCATATTGGAGGCACTCAGGCGGGCGGGTGCCCGGGTAGAAGTTGCCCGGGGAGCGGTTACTGTTTCCGGGGAAGACCTGACCGGTTTCCAGTTCGACGCCACAGACTGCCCCGACCTTTTTCCCGCCCTTGTGGCGCTTGCAGCCGCGTGTGAGGGAACGACCATATTAAAAGGAACATCGCGCCTCCGGCACAAAGAGAGCGACCGAGCTACGGCGCTGCAGCAGGAATTCGGTAAGATGGGTATCCGGATCGGCCTTCCCCGTAGCGATATTATGACCGTTGAAGGGGGTATGATCCGCAGTACCGTGGTCAGCAGCCACAATGACCACCGCATCGCAATGGCGGCCGGGATCGCGGGTCTCCGTTCTGCAGAGGGGATAACGGTAGAGGATGCCGGGGCGGTCAAAAAATCATATCCGGGTTTCTGGGATGCACTTTTTTCCATCAGGCTCGGTTAACGAAAATATAGAGCCATGAACACTTTTGGTACGAAATTCAGGATTTCAATCTTCGGCGAGTCACACGGCCAGGGGCTCGGGGTCGTTATCGACGGAGTGCCGGCGGGCCTTCCGATCGGTATCGCCGATTTCGAGGCCGATCTCTCCCGCCGGCGTAGCGGGGCCAAAGGTACGACCCCGCGCAAGGAGAGCGATCTTCCGGAGCTGGTTTCAGGCGAATTTAACGGCTATACGACCGGTGCCCCTTTAACGGTTTTGTTCCGTAATGAAAATACACTCTCGGGAGATTACAGTCATCTTGTGAAACATCCCCGTCCGTCGCATGCCGACCGGGTAGCGAAGATAAAATACAACGGTTATAACGATTACCGCGGCGGTGGCCATTTTTCGGGCAGGGTAACCCTCGGACTGGTTGCGGCAGGGGTCGTAGCTAAAAAGATACTCGCAAGGTACGGGATCCGTATATCGGCATCTATTAAGGAGTTGGGCGGAATTACCGATCCGAGCCGCTGGGATTCGGTAATAGAGGATGCCGTAAAAGGTCTGGATTCGATCGGAGGCATTATAGAATGCCGGGCCGCCGGGGTACCGGCGGGGTGGGGAGAGCCGTTTTTCGATTCCGTGGAGAGCGTGCTGAGCCACCTTTTCTTCTCGGTTCCCGCCGTGAAAGGTGTGGAATTCGGCCGCGGTTTTGCTTCGGCAGCCCTTCGGGGTTCTGAGAATAACGATCCGATAATTTCCGCCGACGGCAAAACCCTCACAAATAACGCGGGCGGAATAAACGGGGGGATCGCCAACGGGAACGATTTTATGGCCCTGTTCGAGGTCAATCCGACCCCGTGCCTCTCTTCTCCTCAGCATACATGGAACGAGGAGACGGGTAGCGTGGAAACACTCGTGGTGAGAGGCCGCCACGATGCATGCATCGCCCTTCGGGCACCGGTGGTGATAGAGGCCGCCATGGCAATAGGGCTCGCACAATTTTCCATTTAAGGTTCGATTAACATTCGGTAGGGGTTTCGCACAGGCGAAACCCCTACCTGTTACATGGGTTTATCGAAACTTATCCAAAAAATTTGGAAATTTAACAATATATAGCTTATATTTGTTATTCCGCTAACAGTTATAAAAATAACAGTATATGCAATTGACAGGATGATAGCATAGTAGCGGTAAAATAACTAATTTAAAATTATCGATGCGTATGACCCGGGTGTTAAAAATTCGTGACCTCACATTGAGGGACGGCCAGCAGTCTTCATTCGCCACGCGGATGACACAACAGCAGATAGACCGTGTGCTTCCCTATTACCGGGATGCCGGATTTTATGCAATGGAGGTTTGGGGAGGGGCCGTCCCCGACTCGGTCATGCGATACCTGAGCGAGAATCCGTGGGATCGCCTGGAGAAAATAAAGGCAGCCGTGGGGGATGCTTCTAAGCTAACCGCCCTTTCACGGGGCCGAAATCTTTTCGGATATAATCCATACCCGGATAATGTTATCGACGGATTTTGCCGCAACGCCATACAATCGGGTCTGGGCATTATGAGAATTTTCGACGCCCTGAACGATGTGGACAATGTAAAATCGACCGTCAAGTATGTCAAGCAATACGGCGGCATTGCCGATTGTGCGGTGTGTTATACCATAGACCCGCACTTCACCGCCGCAGAAAGGCTAAAAGCCATGTTGAAGGGTAAGAGACTCCCCCCCGACGTCTTTACCGACCGGTATTTCCTCGATAAGGCCCGTCAGATGGAAGCTCTCGGAGCCGATATGATAACCATAAAGGATATGAGCGGCCTCATTCCCCCACACCGCGTGGCTCATCTGGTGAGGCTCTTCAAGGATAATCTCTCCGTCCCCGTCGATTTCCATACCCACTGCACCCCGGGCTTCGGTCTCGGTTCGGTGCTCTCGGCCATCGTCAACGGGGTGGATATTGTCGATACCAACATATGGTACTTCGCCGGCGGGCCGGCCGCCCCGGCTATCGAATTGGTCTATATTTTCTGCAAAAAGCTCGGGATCCAACTCGATATAGATATGGATGCGGTGGAAAAGATCAACGGCGAACTTTTCTATATCCGCCGCGAACTGGAACAGTTCGATGTGATAAAGCAGTTCCCGAATAAATTTTCACCCATGCGCGATGTTCTCCCCGCGGAGATAGATTCGCAGTTCGACAAGGCGATAGAGGCGGCCCGTGAAGACGACGAGAAAGGCCTGCTGGCCGCATGCCACGCCATCGAGGCGTACTTCGGTTTCCCTCCACCCAACGAACTGGTAAAAAGGGCCGAGATACCGGGCGGGATGTACACCAATATGGTGGCACAGCTCAAACAGCTAAAGAGCGAACATATACTCGAAAAGGCCATGGAGCTTATCCCGAAGGTGAGGCTCGATGCCGGCCTTCCGCCCCTGGTCACTCCAACCAGCCAGATCGTGGGATCGCAGGCCGTAAATTGCGCCATAGACCGGATGAACGGCAAGCCGATGTACAGCAACGTGTCCAACCAATTCGTAAATTTAGTAAAAGGCGAATACGGCAGAACCCCGGTTCCGGTCGATCCCCGGTTCCGGGAGAAAATAGCCGGTGTCCGGGAAGAGACCCCGTACGACACTTCCCAATACAGGATGCAGCCAAATCCCGAACTTGCCGATTGCGGCGGGATCAAGCTTGCGGAGAACGAGAAAGAGGTGCTTCTGCTCGAACTGTTCCCGATGGTGGCTAAAGATTTCCTGGCAAAAAGCAAACAGGCACGATGTGTCAGCACTCGAACGGAAACCCCGGAAAAGACAAACGGTCAGGCCAAAAAAGAGAAATCGCCCCTAACCGGAAATATAGTCCCGGCACCGATGCCCGGAAGAATTTTCGAGCTCCTGGTCGGGGAGGGCGACCGGGTAACGGAAGGACAGGATGTGCTCATTCTCGAGGCCATGAAGATGGAAAACAGCATCTCCACGCCCTTTGCCGGTACGGTGAAACAGATCCTCGTGGAAGTCGGGGAGAGTGTTTCCGGGGATGCCCCGCTTATAGAAATCGAATGAATTTCCGCACCTTTAACACAAGCAGCAGGAGCCGGCCGGTTCCTGCTTTTTTGGCCGGTAATAAAAAATTTTCGATCGGGTAGAGTTAGTGTAATTTGGTTTTTGAATTGTATAATATCCGGAATAATTCGGATATTCGCGGGAAACTAATAGGTGTATGAAATTTTTACCATTTATAATACTTGCGCTCTACCTGGGGGCTAATTACTATGTGCTACTGCGTATATGGCAGATGCTGCCTGCCGGAATTTTCCTCCGGCCGCTTTTGCTTACCGCCGGTATAGTCCTTTCGGTCTCTTTTTTTGCGGTTCTTGTATTCAGGCATTCGGTTCCCATAGGGATCGGCTCGGTGCTTTATACCGTCGGAACCGCGTGGCTGATTATACTCCTCTATCTTTTCATTGTTATTCTCATCGCCGACCTTCTGCCTTTTACGGGATTGTATAGAAGAGAGGTGGTAATGAGATCCAATATGCTCACTTTCGGGATCGTAGCGGGAATAGTAACGCTCATTATGGTGGCGGGGAATTTAAACTACCACTACAAACGGCGAATTGAAATTACTGTGGATGCATCGGTCCACGGTACTTCTTCTCTACCGGAACCGTTGAAGATCGTGGCCGTAAGCGACCTGCATCTGGGTTATAGCATAGGCAAAAGAGAACTCGGCAAGTGGATCGGGTTGATAAATGCCGAAAACCCGGACATTGTGATAATTGCGGGCGATCTTATAGATAACGACGTGCGGCCGTTGTATAAAGAAGATATCGGAGAAGTGCTCCGGGAGATACGGAGTAAATACGGCGTATTTATAGTGCCTGGTAATCACGAGTATATTTCGGGGATCGACAAAAGCGTGGAGTTCCTAGGATCAGCAGGATTGACCGTATTGCGGGATTCGGTGGTTACGGTTGCAGGCGCCGTGATCGCGGGCCGGGACGATCTGACCAACAAACATAGGAAATCTCTTCCACAGTTGCTCGCCGAAACCGACCGCCGACTTCCCGTTATCGTGGTAGACCATCAACCCTCCTCACTTGACGATGCCGTAGCTGCAGGGGCCCTGCTTCAAATTTCCGGTCATACCCACCGGGGACAGGTTTGGCCTTTCAACTGGCTTACCGACGCGGTCTACGAAGATTCTTACGGACTGGAAAGCAAAAACGGTACGCAGATATATGTCAGTTCGGGACTGGGCATCTGGGGCGGTAAGTTCCGGATCGGTACCGTCTCCGAATACGTGGTAATCGAGGTAAGGTAAAGATCCATTCAGGCAGGGCTTAAACGGCTGGAATATCCAGCCGTTTTTTATTCCTGGGGTGCATGCAGCGCCGTTTTTGGTCGAAATATATAAGGATGGTTCGCTTCTTGCAATAACCCTAATGTTAAATCAAATAATGCAAAAAGTGTTTACCATGAAAAAATTATTGATCCCGGCTCTCCTTTTGTTAGGTATTGTGGCTTTCACAGGGTGTAAATCCAACAAACAGAAAAAAGCCAGTGCTACGGCAAGGGAATATTCAGAGTACATTATGATCGGCGATTACGACGGACTCGTAGACCGTATGGTGGCCGACAACGATTTCGATTCGAGGGAACTCCGCCAGGATAAAAGGCGTTATTCGGAAATGCTCCGCCACAATGTGGGCGAGCACGTGAAACGCAACGGCGGCATCAAGAAGATCGACGTGATCTCGGAGAAAACCGCTCCCGACGGAAATTCGGCAAATGTGGTGGTAAGGCATAATTACAATAACGGCGTTGCCGAAGATATTTCATACGATCTTCTCTATGCCGACAACGAATGGAAAGTTAAAATGGGGCCCCACAAAGAGGTGTGGAGGACTAAACTTCCCGACGGAACCCATGTCGGATTCAAACTGAAAGAAAACGACGGTAAGGAAGTTTTCAAACAGCACATCGGCGACGAGAGGGATTTCGTTAAGATCAAAGAGAGTGAAGACGGCGACCGCGCCGTATTGAAAGTTAAGGAAGACGGCGAAAAAGACGTAATCAAGGTTAAAGAAAAAGACGACGAAATTGTTGTCAAAGAGAAACACGACGGTGAAAAAGAGGTAAAGCACATTAAAAAGGACGAATAGGGTCCGGAACTGTCGATAAAGGAAACGGCGCGAATTTCGCGCCGTTTCCTTTATTTTTTCCCCGGTGAGAGTGAAAGGAACAAGGCCGAGGTAATTATGATAATTCCTGTGACCGACTGCCATGTCGGACGGTCGTCCGCAAGAAGTATCCAGCTAAGGATGCATGCGCTCACGGGAACCATGAATTTCCACATATTCAGTTCGGAGACCTTCACCCCCGGTTTTTGCAGCTGGGTATACCATATGGAAAAAGCGGTGGCCGGAATGAGTGCAAGCCAAATAAGCGCCCCGTAAAACTCGGCCGGATATATTTTCAATTCAGGTTTTTCGAAGACGAACGAAACCAGCAGAAGCAGCAATCCGCCCGTAAAGTTGGCAAAGGAGGTGAGTGCTACGGGGGAGAGGCCGCTGTCCTTTCTCTTTACTACCATAATATTGGTATAGCTGCCAGTAAGGTTGCTGCCTATCAAAAGACATACACCCGTATAGAAGGAAGCGGAGGCAGTTCCATCCGCAAGGCCGCCTTTGGTGAGGCTTATAAAGATGACTCCGCAAATCCCGAGGGTAATTGCGGCAATTTTCCGTATCGATAGTTTATCGTCTTTCAAAGTAAGATGGGCCATGATGGCGACAAACAGGGGCCCTGCACCTATTATTATGGCAGAGGTCGAGGCAGGAACTTTATCGAGGCCCATAAAGAACAGACCGTATTGCAGAAAGGTCTGCAAAAACGCAAAGAGAAGCATGAACCGCCACTGTTTGAAGATCGGACGAACGTCGACCTTCATAAACAACATTACCGGCACTAACAGCAGCCCTGCAAGGGTGAACCGCAGACCCGAAAGGAATATCGGGCCCGTATATTCGAATCCGATCTTTGCACCGGGAAATGCCGATCCCCAGATAATGCAGGCGACAATTGCGCTAAGGCTTATGTTTACAGAACTGCTGTGTTTCATAACGGTATATCCAGGGAACAGTTTATCCATTGGCCGTCAAACCGGGCGCCGTATTTTCGATAGAACCCAAGTGCCGGCTCGTTCCAGTCCAGTGCCTGCCAAACCATTCCGGAAATACCGAGCCTGCGGGACTCCTCCATCAACGCTTCGAAAAGCATTTTGCCGGCTCCTAATCCGCGATATCCGGGTTCGACAAAAATATCTTCGAGGTAAACCCTTTTACCCTTCCATGTGCTGAAGCGGATGTACCACAGTGCGAAACCGACGATCTTTCCGTCTGTTTCGGCCACCAGGGCATCCCAAATTTTCCCTTCGCCGAATCCGGATTCTTCGAATTCCCGAAGGGAGATCGTCACTTCGTGGGAGGCTTTTTCATATTGCGCCAGACCCCTGACAAGTTCCAACAACCGCGGACAATCTTCCCTTTCTGCACCCCTTATGGATATGATTTTCATAACGAACTTTTGAAGCACCAAAATTAGTAAAATTAAAGCAAACCGCTTGTGGTATGGAATTTGTCTGATTAGCAATTCGATAGCTTGAAGTTTTTTTAATCTCATAAATTCAAAACGATCATGGCAACAAAAACTATGGCCAAACCGCTTACTTCGAATGCGAACGGCAATTCCGCAACCGGTGTCCAGGCCCAAAGAAACAACTCCAATTCGGCAGCATCAGGCAATTCCGTTTCCAATTCCCGCTCGGCGTCTTCGACCCAGACAATTTCCAAACCGACATCCAGGCAGACATCCAAAGCTTCCGGTACCACGGTACGGGGCATGTCGCGGTCAGCAGGCAGGATGCAAACAGGCCAGGAATTCAAAAAGTTCTTCGTAGACGAGCTTAAAGACATTTACTGGGCCGAGAAGAATCTTGCCCGGGCTCTAATGAAAATGAAAAGGGCCGCGACGAGCCAGGAACTTCAGGCTGCATTGGAAAAGCATGCAAATGAAACTACCGGCCATATTGCGGTAGTAGAGAAAATATTTGCCGCTCTCGGGGAAAAACCCAAAACGAAAAAATGCGAAGCTATGGACGGCCTTCTGACCGAAGCCAACTCCATAATAAAAGATACCGAAAGGGACACGTTTATTCGCGATGCCGGTTTGATCCTGGCGGCCCAGAAAGTGGAGCATTACGAGATTGCCACTTATGGTACACTCAGGATATTCGCACAGTATCTCAAAAATAAGCGGGTTGTTACGATGCTCGAAAGCATCCTCGGCAATGAGAAATATACCGACGTTTCCCTCACCAAGCTGGCCGAAAGTTTCATAAATGACCGCGCCGCACAGGAGTAGGGATTTTATCTGTCTTAAAGAAGAAAGACGTATGATTTAATACGTCTTTTTCTATTGGAGGGCCAATGCCGCACATAATTTTTATTTCTCCAGATTCGTCAGGCACCACTCTTTGAAGCTCTCATAATCCGCACCGAGCGGAATGCTCGTTTTGGTGCGGCCCATAAATCCTTTCAGCGAATCGGGAAGGGGTACTTCCCCGTCGATGGAGGCTGCGACGACATTGCTGAATTTTGCCGGATGGGCTGTCTCGAGGAACAAACCCGTTTCACCGTCGGTCAGTCCATCTTCGAGGGCCATATATCCGCAGGCTCCGTGGGGGTCGAGGATATAACCAGTTGCGGAATAAACCCGTGAAATACAATTTCTTATCTGCCCATCGTCATAGCTGTAGGCTGATATATCCTGTCTTATCTTTTCGATATCGTTGGAGTACAGATCGATTATCCGGGCGAAGTTACTGGGGTCACCCACATCCATAGCATTGGCGACCGTCTCCACCGACGGACGGGGAGTATATTTTCCCGAATTCAGATAATCGAGGAAAACATCGTTGCGGTTATTTGCGGCGATGAAGCGTTTTACGGGAAGTCCCATCCGCTTTGCAAAGAGCCCGGCCGTAAGG
>JAJBVJ010000134.1 GCA_020859875.1 Rikenellaceae bacterium | reverse complement strand
GGAGCGATCAATTCCTATGAACTCGGTGTAAACGCTTCCCTTATATTTCCCCGAATCCTGGCCCCCCGGTTTGTTCCCCGACCGAAAAAATACCCCTCCAAGACGACCTTCAATCTCGGGGCGAGCCTCCTCAACCGTCCCGACTTCTTTACGATGGGTTCGTTTAACTTCTACACCTCCTACGACTTCCAGACCTCGTCGAGCAGCAGCCACAACCTGACATTGTTCAAGTTCGTTTACAACCATCTTCTGCGCACCACCGAGGCGTTCGACAGCACCATGAACCGGAATCCGGCGATATATGAGAGTTTCCGCGACCAGTTCATCCCGTCGGCTTCATATACCTTTACGGCGGACAGAAAGGTCGGAAAGAGGCACCGCGACCGGATCATCTGGCAGACTACCGCAACCACCGCCGGCAATATCTTCGCCGGTGCGTGGGGCGTTACAGGGCATAAAGTGCCGAAAAAAATATTCGGCAACCAGTTCTCCCAGTTTGTCAAGGGTGTGACCGAATTGAAGTTTTATAAGGCCTTCGGCCAGAAGTCCACCCTTGTGAGCCGTATAAATATCGGTGTGGGTTATGCTTATGGAAACACTACGGTTCTACCATACAGCGAGCAGTTTTATGTGGGCGGTGCCAACAGTATCCGCGCCTTTACCGTCCGCTCGATAGGCCCCGGAAGCTACATCCCGGATGAGGCCGATGTCTACGGCTATTTCGATCAGACCGGCGATGTAAAACTCGAGGCAAATCTCGAATACCGGTTCCCAATACTGGGAAGGCTGAGCGGCGCCGTATTCATCGACGCCGGAAATGTATGGCTGATCCGCTCCGATTCCGACCGCCCCGGGGGCAGGTTCCGGTTCGGGAATATCGGGAAGGAATTGGCTACGGGCACCGGTGCCGGGCTTCGCTACGACATAAGCTATCTGGTTATCCGGGCCGACCTCGGGATCGGCATACACCTGCCCTACGATACGGGAAAGAGCGGATACTACAATATTCCGCATTTCAAAGACGGCGTTGGGTTCCATCTTGCCATCGGGTATCCGTTCTAAACTATCCCATACACAGAACGAAACCGTCCGGCGAATTATCGCCGGACGGTTTCGTTCTGTAAGGACACTAAGACTGCTTCTTTTTTGCCCATTGGCGGATCGTGTCGCTTTCCACGTCCACACCGAATTTTTTTGCCTTGGCCATGATCCGGCGTGCAAGCTGCGGTTTATCGGCAGTGGAAGCGTAGCGGAAATAGGACTCGGCAGCATGGACATGTGCAGCGTCGGGCATCGGGAATTCCCTCTTTTCGGGTAGTCCGAAATCGTAGCTGCGAAGGGTTCTCCGTTGTGCATTATCGAGTTTGTCCGACCCCTTGCCCGAAGACCCGGACTTGGAACCCTTCACCGAAGAACCGGTGCTTGAATATCGCTTTTCCTTCGTACCGCCACTTTCCGAAGAATCCCGGCGGGATTTTCTCCCCAGGGTTCGGGATGCGGACAAGTCGGCTTTCCCGGTAGACAATTCCGACCCGGCACCCTCCGACTTGGGCTTCTTTTTAGTCGCTGTCGATGCCATAGCGGGAAATTACACCCTCCTGCGGGTAAAAAGGCTCACGATGAGAAGCAGGACGATAGCACCTACGGTAGCCGTAATGAGGCTTCCGAGCATACTATTGGTTCCCAGTCCCATAAGACCGAAGAGCCATCCGCCCAGCAAACTGCCGATAACACCGATAACCAGGTTGAGTACAAGACCCGATCCCGTTCCCTTAACTATAAGGCTTCCCAGCCATCCGGCTACCAGACCAATAAGGATATACCATAACCAAAACATACATGAAAATTTTATTGAATCCGCCGGGCATATCCGGACAGGTTCACAGTTAATAAATGATTTCCGTAACCTTTTACGATTCAATAGTCGTGCCGTTCGGGCATGGAATTTCGCGGAAGGAGCACCGCGGGGACATGCGGGATACTGTAATTACTACATACAGAGGAGAAACTATCCCCAAAAGTAGCAAAGAATGAGAATTATCGCCAGGGCGGGGAGCATATCGAGAACTTCGATCTTTTTGATCTTCAGTATAGTTATACCCATCCCTACAAGGATTATTCCCCCTACCGAGGTCAGACCGGCTGTCATACCGGCGGTCAAATAAAGGGAAGCATACCGTGCCATCAGGGTTATCGCTCCCTGGTAAACCAGAACGGGTATGGCGGAGAACATCACCCAGGCCCCGAAAGAGGCGGCCAGGACGAGGGATGTGATTCCGTCCATTATGGATTTGGTATAAAGCAGTGTAGGCGTATTGCCCAGACCGTCCTCCACGGCGCCCAATATGGCCATCGATCCCACGCAGAAGATCATTGTAGCCGTGACGAATCCGTCGGCAGACTCTCGCATCCCGGATTCCGAAACCGGCCGGGTATCACCAAAAACATCGGCGGCGGCAAGGGGAGATCCCGGGCGGAATCCCCGGCTTTTCGCCAGAAGGCGGGTGCAAAAATTATCTACCCGCCTGTTTATACCGATCCACTTTCCCGCGAGGCCGCCGGTAACGATACTTACCACGGACAGCAGTAGGTTATCGTACCCGATGGACATGGATATTCCGACTACAACGGTGAAGAGCCCGATCCCCTGGAACATAATCCGGGTAAAACTGCTCGGAAGCCTCGAGCGGATCACTATTCCTGCAAGGCTTCCGGCAACGATCGCCGCTGTATTTACGAGAGTGCCGGTCATACCGGCACAAAAATAATAAATTGTCTCTCTGTTCGACCATGCAGCCCCCGGCCGATCTACTGCTGCGGCTGCTTTTTCTCATCGGGCTTTTTGACCCAGACCGCCAGTTTTCCGCCGTGGACGGTGAAACGGGCTTTACCGTCCTCGCCGATGGTTATCTGGTCGGTAATATTTCCGGTCACTTCGTGCCACACCTCGCCTTTGCGGTCGGCCCCGACCTCTATATCCTTATATCCGTCGTCGCCGATCGAAATGAGCATCACCAGACCCGAATCCACATGCTCGTCGTCTCCTTTCCTGAGAAATCCTGCCACCTGAGGATGGTCGACATAATTTATCTGCTCTCCGTAAGCATATTTTTTACGGGTGTCGAGCAGTATGTCGATTACGGTGCGGTGCGGGGATTTTTTACCGCCCATTCCGTAGTAGTCCCCGAAGAATACACATGGGTAACCTTTCTCGTTCAAAAGGATAAGGCCGTAGGCAAGCGGCTTGAACCAGTCTTTGACCTGCGACTGGAGCGAGCTGCCGCGCTGTGAGTCGTGGTTGTCCACAAAGGTCACGGCCACGTCCGGATGTTTCGAAACGAGCGTATCGTCGAGCATCTTTCGCATATCGAAGGCATGTCCGTCCTGGCAAGCCTGGTACATATTATAATGGAGCGGCACATCGAACAGGTCGACATTGTAGTCCTGCGTGGCAAGGTATTCGTCGAGCGATCCTATATCGGACTTCCAGTACTCCCCCACCGCATAAAACGGTTCCTTACCCTTGAATGCCCGTATTGCACCGAGGAACTCCTTTATGAAGTCGTTGTTGATATGCTTAATGGCGTCGAGGCGCATCCCGTCGAGATCGAGTTCCCTGGTTACCCATTCGCCCCATTTTTTCATCTGGTCGATCACCTCCGGGTTGTTGAAGTCGATATCGGAGAACATGAGGTAGTCGTAATTGTCATTCTCGCCGTCCACACCCGTACTCCATGCCTTGTTATCGCCCACGATCATATAGATCGCCTTTTTCTTATTGGCCTGGTTGTAATCGACCCCGGAAAAGTGGTTCCAGTGCCATTTGAAAGGGGAGTAGGCGTCGCCCCTGCCGGGGAAGCTGAATCCCGTCCAGCCCTCTATTTCATAAGGGTCGGATACCGCTTTCTCCCTGTGCTGTGGATCGACCTCCACCACGGTGAATTTCTCGGTATAATCGGCGGCGGCTTTATGGTTCATCACCACGTCGAGATATACCTGAATTCCGTTTTTATGGAGCTCGTCGATGGCATCCTTCAACTGCTGCCGGGTTCCGTATTTCGTCCTTACCGTACCTTTCTGGTCGAACTCCCCCAGATCGTACAGGTCGTAAATGCCGTAACCCACATCCTGGTCGTTCTGGCCTTTGGTAGCCGGCGGAATCCAGACCGCCGTGATCCCGATTTCGGCCAGGTGTGCCGCATCCTCCTTTAGTTTGGTCCAGAGGGAACCGTCCGCCGGATAGTTCCACTCGAAATACTGCATCATTACGCCGTTCTGCATATTTAGCGCCTTTACTAATTCGAGAAAATACCCCGCCGTGTTTATCCCAAACAATGCGGGGCAGACCCCTTATATAAATTGGACTTTCAGTATCTGTTTCCTTCGGAGCCGAATGCGGATTCTATCTCCTCTTTCTTCTCTTCGTATTCACGTTGAGAATGGTTTTCTACATTATCGACAAGTTCTTTTATCTCTTCTTTGAAATCCTGTTGGCACTGGTCGCACACCGGCCCGTTATTTTTTCTCTCTTCCATATCGGTGATCTTTTAAAGGTTAAATCGCTCCTCGTTCAGTTACAAATTCCATACAAAACGGGAAGCCGTTGGTTCCTTGCCCGCATCGGAAGGTAAAAGGGAGCCGCGACCCTAATGATTTGATTAAAAATAGTTATCTTCGCAAACGGCTGACAAAAGCGAAATCTTGAACCAAAAATTTCATACCACAATGCCTAACGTAAAAAGAGTCTACACCTTCGGGAACAAAGAAGCCGAAGGCAACGGTAAGATGAAGGAACTGCTGGGCGGCAAAGGCGCCAACCTGGCCGAAATGAACCTCATCGGAATACCGGTTCCCCCCGGATTCACCATCACCACGGAAGTTTGTACCGAATATTACAAACACGGCAAGGAAAAGGTAATAGAGCTCATCCGACCCGAAGTTGAAAAGGCGATCAAAGGGATCGAAGAGCTGACCGGAACCCAGTTCGGCAGCCAGACAAACCCACTTCTGGTATCCGTGCGTTCGGGGGCCCGCGCCTCCATGCCGGGAATGATGGACACGATCCTCAACCTCGGGCTTAACGATATTACCGTCGAGGCCATCGCAAACCGCACGGGCAATCCCCGATTTGCATGGGACTCCTACCGCCGTTTCGTACAGATGTACGGCGATGTGGTGCTCGGAATGAAACCCGAAAGCAAGGAAGACCACGACCCGTTCGAGGAGATTATCGACCTGATGAAGGAAGAAAAGGGGGTGCAGAACGACACCGACCTCACCACGGAAGACCTCAAAGAGATGGTCGCCCGGTTTAAGGAGGCGGTTAAGAAACAGACCGGCGAAGACTTCCCGACCTGCGCCTGGGAACAGCTCTGGGGAGCCGTGAATGCAGTATTCCAGAGCTGGATGAATGACCGCGCAATCTATTACCGCAAACTCAATAACATACCGGCCGAGTGGGGTACCGCCGTGAACGTGCAGGCAATGGTCTTCGGCAACATGGGAAACAGCTCGGCAACCGGAGTTGCATTTACCCGCGACGCAGCCACGGGAGAGGATATATTCAACGGCGAATACCTCGTTAATGCCCAGGGCGAAGATGTGGTGGCCGGAATCCGTACTCCCCAACAGATCACCCTCGAAGGTTCCCGCCGCTGGGCCGTGGCCCAGAATATCTCGGAGGAGGAGCGTGCGGCCAAATATCCCTCGCTCGAAGAGATCATGCCCGAAGTTTACAAGGAACTGAATACCATCCAGCAGAACCTCGAAAATTATTTCAAGGATATGCAGGATCTGGAGTTCACCATCCAGGACGGTAAATTGTGGATGCTCCAGACGCGCAGCGGCAAACGTACCGGAGCCGCAATGGTAAAGATAGCCATGGATATGCTCTGTGAAGGGCTTATCGACGAGCAGACGGCCGTATTGAGGTGCGAACCGGCAAAGCTCGACGAACTACTCCATCCCGTTTTCGACACCGACGCCATGAAAGGGGCCAAGGTGCTTACCAAAGGACTTCCCGCATCGCCGGGCGCGGCCACCGGGCAAATCGTTTTCTTTGCGGAAGACGCTGAAAAATGGAACGCCGATGGCAAGAAGGTTATCCTGGTAAGGGTGGAAACCTCTCCCGAAGACCTCAAAGGGATGAACGTATCGGAGGGAATCCTCACCGCGCGCGGCGGCATGACCTCCCATGCGGCAGTCGTCGCCCGCGGGATGGGCAAATGCTGTGTATCGGGTGCCGGCGAATGCCGGATCGATTACCGCAACCGCACCATCGAAGTGGGCGGACAGGTTCTCAAAGAAGGCGACTACATCTCACTCAACGGAACCACCGGCGAGGTTTATCTGGGCCGGGTGGCTACCAAAGCGGCCGAGCTCGACGGCGACTTCGGCAAGCTGATGGAGCTTACCAGCAAATATGCCCACCTTAAAGTGCGCGCCAATGCCGACACACCCAACGATGCGAAGGTCGCATTCCAGTTCGGGGCACAGGGTATCGGCCTATGCCGTACGGAACATATGTTCTTCGAGGGCGACCGAATCAAGGCGGTACGCGAAATGATCCTCGCCGACGACGACAACGGAAGGCGCAGGGCCCTGGCAAAACTTCTTCCGATCCAGAGGGAGGACTTCGAAGGCTTGTTCGAGGTGATGAACGGTTATCCGGTGACGGTGCGCCTTTTGGACCCGCCCCTTCACGAGTTCGTTCCCCATTTCGAAAAGGAACAGAGGGAAATGGCCGACGAGATGGGTGTTCCCTATGATAAAATAAAGGAGAAAGTGGAGTCGCTCGAGGAGATGAACCCCATGCTCGGCCACCGCGGCTGCCGCCTCGGGAACACCTATCCCGAGATCACCGAAATGCAGGCCCGCGCCATCCTCGAGGCGGCAATGAATGTCCGCAAAAAGGGTATACCGGTGCATGTGGAGATAATGGTTCCGCTGGTGGGCAACCACAAGGAGCTCCGCTACCAGAAACGCATCATCGACGCCGTAGCCGAAGAGGTATTTGCCGAAAGGAACGACAAGATCGAATATATGGTGGGCACAATGATAGAGGTTCCGCGTGCTGCGGTTACAGCCAACCAGATCGCCGAAGTCGCCGAATTCTTCTCGTTCGGTACCAACGACCTTACACAGATGACACTCGGGTTCTCCCGCGACGACATCGGAAAGTTCCTGCCGGTTTACCTCGAACGGGGTATCCTCAAGAACGACCCCTTCCAGATACTCGACCAGAACGGTGTGGGCCAGCTCGTCCGCGAAGCTGTCTTCAAGGGCCGCGGCACCCGTCCGGAGCTCAAATGCGGCATCTGCGGAGAGCACGGCGGCGAGCCCGGCTCGGTAGAATTCTGCCACTTCGCAGGCCTCAACTACGTCTCATGTTCACCCTTCCGGGTGCCCATCGCACGCCTTGCGGCGGCTCATGCGGCCCTGAAACAGTAACAGGGTTGTATGATAGAAAATAAAGCGTCCGATCGTCGGACGCTTTATTTTTGCCGGCACTCTCACCGATCAATCAATCCTCATTCCCTTAAACGGTTTCGGACTTCGGAGAGTTTTTATATTTCCCGCCACCTCGATTTCCTGTCCGCCGGTTATGGCGCGGGTCGAAGCCGGGAAACTACCGTTATTGATATGGTAAAGGGCGGCAGCCAGTAGCGGTTCGCTGCGGTCGCCCAGTTCGGGGAAATCTATCCCGTAGTCTTCATATATTACATACCCTCCCTTTTCTTTGGGATCGATCCCGTCCCGGGAATAGGTTTCTCCGTTTACATCCTGGATAGTGAAGGTCACCGGCCACACACGGTATTCGTATCCCTGGATTGCCAGTGCCTGGTTGCCTTGCAGTTCATCGCTCGAATGGAGAGTCATCCCCACGTTCTTGCCCTCCGTCCGGTTCCCGATATGTATCACCTCTATCCCGGATGCCCTCAGGCAATGGAGCAGAGCTTCGCTCGCAGAAGCGGAATGGCTTGTACCGATAATATAGATTTTATTCAAACCTACCGTATTAGCCTGCGAAGTGTATCTCCATGTGGTGGGGGAAGCATTACGGAATACGCTCGTCTGGAACGTGTTTCCGGTCATGCTCGCAGGAACTATAAGGCTCGCGAGCAACTGACAGCTCGAGACGTACCCTCCCGGATTATACCGAAGATCCAGTATCAGTTCGTCGATGCCGCTGCCGCTGAAATCCCCGAAGACATCTATGAGCTGGGAATCGAAGACCCCCTGGTCGCCCCCTCTTTCGAATTCGTTATAGACCAGATAGCCTACTTTTTTGGTGGATTCGGTAAGGATGTTCGCCGTATAGACCGGGGTCTCGCTGATACTTGCCGCTTTTAGTGTGGTTGCCGAGGATGCCTCCTCGCGGGTTACGATCGGGACATAGACCGTATTTCCATCTATAGTCTCTTTCACTCTGTTGAATTGTGTCTCGGTCAGTTCACACAGCGTAAAGGTCACCGAAGAGGTCTCGGTCGAGGCATGGAGCGAAGGTAGAAGATCGAGATAGTTGGCCGTGGTCAACTCCCTGCCGCCTATTTTAAATATATGGTCGCCCCTTTTGAGCCCTGCCGTCTCGGCCGGCGATCCTTTTGTTACGGAGACTACCGTCGCATATATCTTCCCATAGGCATTTTCGGTACTCACCCTCGGGTCGTAAAGATAGGTCTGCGTTATGATATAATCGAACCCGTATGAGACGGTCAGGTGATCGTCGGCCCGGGTCGTGAGAGTCTTATCTATCTTTTCTATGTATGAATAGAAGCCGTATTTACGGTCTTCGTCGGGCCGGCCGTCGTTTACGGAGAGAAGCGACCGGAAAAATTCGTCGTAACGCAGTCCCGTATTGACCGAAGAGGGTATATCCTCCAGCCAGAGGTAATCTGTCTGCATAAAACCGTAAACCCATTCGTTTGCCACCTTGTCGGCACTGTCACCCGGTTCGCCGCCCTCATTGTCGTCGGTGTTGCAGGAGAGTACGGGCAACACCGACACTATCACCATGAGCAGATTCAGGTATCCGGGAACCAACCATTTAATGTTCATATCTGTGGTATTAATCTTTTATAGTGTCTTCGCCCTTGAGGCTCTTTTCCCGGTATTTACACCACCGGGAGATTCCGCACTCCCCGCACTGCGGTTTGCGGGCATTACAAACATACCTTCCGTGAAGGATCAGCCAATGGTGGGCCAACGGCAAAAGTTCTGCCGGGATATATTTGGTGAGCTGGAGCTCGGTTTGTAGGGGGGTCTTGGCTCCCCGCGTCAGGCCAATACGGGCGGAAACGCGGAAAACATGGGTATCGACCGGCATTACATATTTATTGTAGATCACCGCTGCCACCACATTCGCCGTTTTTCGTCCCACCCCCGGGAGTGTCTGCAGGAGCCCGACATCGTCCGGAACTACGGAATTGAACTCACTGACCAATTTACGGGCCATTCCGACAAGGTTTTTTGCCTTGTTGTTCGGGTATGATATGCTTTTTATATACTCGTATACCTCTTCCGGCTCAGCCTGGGCCATAAGTTCCGGTACCGGGTACTTTTCAAACAGGGCGGGTGTGGTCATATTCACCCTCTTGTCGGTACACTGCGCCGACAAAATAACCGATACCAGAAGTTGGTAGGGATTGTCATAGTGAAGCTCCGACTCCGCTACCGGCATATTCTCCGAGAACCAGGATATAACTCCGTCGTACCTTTCCCGTAATTTCATAAACGTCCGTTACTGTTTTCTTATTTCCTAAAGGTACAAAATATCGTTTATACCGCCACGGTCGAGCGGCTTTCCGCTGCGGTGATTTCAATCTATTCCACGATCGTAAGGCGGGCATATTTACCCAGCAGGGTTTTACGCCCCACGACGGAATCGTCAAAAACGACGGTGATTTTTTGGTCGCCGGAGGCTTGCTCCACCGCATCGACCGTTCCCCGGCCGAATTTCTGGTGGGCAACCCGGGCTCCCGCAACTATCTGCCCCGGCAGGGCCGGTATTCCCGGACTCGGGGCGAGCCT
This sequence comes from Rikenellaceae bacterium, assembly GCA_020859875.1. GTDB lineage: Bacteria > Bacteroidota > Bacteroidia > Bacteroidales > Rikenellaceae > WRDF01. The sequence goes on along the minus strand of JAJBVJ010000134.1, from coordinate 193 downwards.
ATCGCCCTGCGGCTTGATCCTCGAACCGATACTTCGAAGATTCTTCCCGGACGGAAGGGCGGGCTTTACCGTTTCGCTCCGGATGGATGCGTGCTGCGAGGCTTCGCGGCCGTATACGGGCCTGCCCTGCCCGTAACCGTCGGTACCGGCGGGCCGATTACGCCCACCGCTTCCCGCCCCGCCCCACCCGGAC
>JAJBVJ010000290.1 GCA_020859875.1 Rikenellaceae bacterium | reverse complement strand
TAGCTTCGGTGCCCGGTCTTATTTACGGAATAATCGAGTGAAAGGCTCGCCCCCAGCCATGAGTTGAAATGGTAACCGCCGTAAATTCCCGCGCTGAAACCGACATAGGTCTTGTCGGCGGCCGTGGAGGTGAAGTCGCCCCAAAAAAAAGGCATGCCTATATTCGCCCCGGCATACCATCCACTATATCTGATCCGTTGAGTCGGAAATATGATCTGATGCGGAAGGTCGTCCGCTTCCCGCTTCGGCTCGGCTACGGCAAACGGCGCACCTTCGTCCGCGGATGTCTCTTCCCTCTTCGGAAGGGTCTGTGGCGCCGGTTTCTCCTCTACCGGTATCCGCAGTGTTACCACCACCATATCAGCATTTCCCCGATATTCACCGGGGTAATTCGCGGTGATGAAATTTTCTTCTTTCAACCCTTTTTTCAGGATAAGCTCCGATTTCACCCGGTTAGCCCGCACGTAGGATAGGTAGCGGTTCGCCCGCTCGGTCGATAGCGATGCGCTGTAAGAGTCGACATGTACGGGAATCCTGCCCGATGCGATCTCCTCCCGGAAGACGTCGACGATTCGAAGCAGAGAATCCAGATTTACGCCGTTACTCGCTTCCCGAAGATAGAACATATCGTCGCCCGCGATAAAGCTGAAGGTTACGGTTCGCTCCTCGGGAGGACTGGGACACCCCGGTGCGGCATCCAGCCTGCACACCGAAATTAATAAGAACAGGACCGATCCTGCATACAGTGTTTTCTTCATATTGTATTATTTAAGTTGTTCGAGTGGTGTTGACGGGTTCCCCGGAATTTGCACGAAAATGATTATTTCTTACAATCAGCATATTATCTGGCAAGTGATCATTCTGTCTATAAAAGTAAAAAGGTTGGATATAAATTTTGTCCCGAATTATATTTCGGGACAAAATTGCATGATAATTATCCCGATGTCCGGCTCTGCAATCGCGATAACCGTCGGGATGGTCACTCATTGGAAATATGAATTTACTGCATCTCCGAATACAATGAGGCTGGCCGGTAACTCACGGCATCGGCAAATTGTTCCCGCCGCCGGCGGTCAAGATTTGAAAGGAAAAAACTAATGGTTATTGTCGGGATATGGCTTACGATTTTTAAACGCACCGGCTGGAAGTCCCGCATTACCCCCGGCGATATTAAGGCTATAAAGGCTGGAATCTACCCGGCCGAAAATTAGAAACACTTATAGACTTTTTTGGAACTCTTCGGTCATATCTAACATTCTACCGCCGTCGATCCGGTAAAACCTCTGGTTTGTCGAGATGGAATCGAGGCCGCCCAGTTCTTCGACATAGGGGCCGGTCTTAATGTAATCGAACTTTCCTATATCGATATTTCCCGGTACGTGGGGCCTCCCGCTGTACCATCCGGTTTTGAGCTTCCCGCCGCTCAGTACGCGCACCAGTACGGCAAGATCTTCCACTTCACCCACTGAGGCATCGCCCCCCATAAAACATATGCATGTTACGCTGCTCCCGTATACCTCCACCAAGCGGCTCAAAAGAGTCTCGTCCAGCGTCTCACCTATATCCTCCTGCAAATGTGGACTATGGCAACCTGGGCATCCGTTGGGGCACCCGGAGAGATTGAGCGCCAATGTAACCTCCCCGGGCACCTCCTGGAAAACTATATCATAACTGGCCAGGCGTAGCATAATGACGCTGTGCAGCCTCCTTCTGCCGGGCCTGCGAGAAATTGCTTACCCGTTTCATATACCCGATGATTCGGGTCAGATAGTCGAGTTGGGTTCCGTTGCATTTAGGGCAGGATTTAAGGTTGCGCTTGTCTATATGGCCGCAATCGTTGCAGACGGTATTGGGAATATTGAAGGTAAAATAATTACAGCCTTCCCGGGCCGCTACCTTCAGCAGGTGCTTGTATTGTTCCTTACTCAGGTGCTCGTCCAGGTTCATATGAAGCGCAGAGCCGCCCGTGAGATGTTCTATGTATTTGCGCCCATGAAGACGGAACTTATCTATAATATTGGTTTTATCGTCCTCCACTATATAGAAATAGCTGTTATAACAGTCGCGGCTAACTTTATAACCCGCTTCCCTGTCCCACTTCGCATGCTTAACGCCCACATTTTCCGCCGGGATCATTTCGCAGTTGAACATCAACTCTTTTGTGCGGTATTTCTTGTTGTAGGTTTCGACCAATCCCAGGATCTCCTGAACGAACTGTTCGTAGGACGGGTTGTCGCTGATCTCGATGCCAAGAAATTCGGCGGCCTCCACAAGGCCATTGACCCCGATCGTAAGATACTGGCGGCCAATATTGATATACCCGGCATCGAACAGGGGCAGCATACCCTTGTCGAGCATATATTTCAGATTCTCGTTATAAGCCGTCTGAACCTTGTGAACGAGGTCTACCACCTCTTCGAGGAAGAACTGGTAGGGCATTCCCTTCCGCACGGCATACTGGATGCAGCGATTGAGATTGACCGTCAGTACGCTCTTCGACCCGGTAGATACACCTCCGGCACCGAGCGTATAGCTAAAGCCGTTGTCCTGTATCTCATTGCGAAGTCGGCAGCAGCTGCTCAACGAGTCGGCATTATCGCTGATATAGGTGAAAAAAGAGTGTCCCTGGGCATACATTTCGGCCGTGAAGTCGCCGTAATCCTTATCCTTCGGCTCGCCGTTATCGGTCAGCAGTGCCATCGTTTCCACCGGGAAGGTAAGTACCGTGCGCAGCCGCTCCTGGTTAAACCACTTCATAAAGCGCTTTTGCAGCCAGCTCAAGGATTCCCAATCGGGTCTGCTCCCGTCGGGGAATACGAATTCACCGAAGAGGCTTTCAAAATAATAGCGGTCGTAATAGGATATGTTCCAGAACACTGCCTGAAAATTACGGGCTCCCGTGGGCTGGTTGATCGAATATACGATCTGCTCGAAATAGTCCGTAATAACCTTGTCGAGGGTCCGCTGTTTCTTCGACAAATCGACCACCTTGTCGGCTTCCCGATAGTAATCCTGCCCGTATTCGAGTCCGATAAAATAGTTCATATACATCAAAAACTCCGGCGTGGCACATGCGCCGCTGAGCATACTGGAGACCATAAAAACCATATTGACGAAGCCACCGGCAAAAGATTTCAGGTTAGTCGGAGCCGTGGAATTTCCCCCAATGGCGATCGTCCCGCCGATCAACCACGGGTACATGGTGATGCTTGCGCAATAGTTTGCAAGGCTCGTTTCGTCATTTTTGTATATAAAATGGTCATTGAGCAGTTCGACATATTTATCCGCCAGCTCCCGTCCGTACATCTCCTTTATCCGGTCGGTAAGCATTCTCCTGTTCAACCGGATGAAGTTCGATTTGGGGAGCTCGCCGATGAGGGTAGCCATATTCTTGTTCTCTACATTTGCGTTCGAGTCGTATTTGCTCCCTGTCGCGGCGTTGGACGCGTCGCAGTATTCCATAAGGAACTTTAGCTTCTCGGCCACCTCCCTGTCTTCTGTATGTTTCTGTCGGTATAACATATATGATTTTGCAACATTGTAATAACGTTCGGCCATAAGGGCCACCTCCACCTGGTTTTGTATGTCTTCCACGGTCGTGCCGTCGGTAACGCTGATGCGGCTCATTATGTTCGTTATCACATCCTGAGTGGCAAAACTGCCCACCGAGAGAAAGGCCTTGGCTATGGCACGCTGTATCTTTTCCACCGAGAACAGCTCCCGGCTTCCGTCCCTTTTAACGATATATACTTCCATTTTAAATTTATGCTTAGGTTTATTTGGGGTTATCAAATTTATACCGCATGGAATTCCGATCGGATTGGGTGCCGGCAAAGTAATTACAAATCGGTGAAATGTAAACCTACCCCGCCAGCCCTTATCCCGAAAGCTCCGGATATAATTGGTTACGGCAGGTCTTCTGACTCGCTCCCGATCCGGCGCCTTCCCGTCCGGAAGGGACAGTGGCAGTGATTGCGGGATCATTTCCCCGACTATAGAGGAAGGAACTTACAGCAGCGGGAACTGTTGCCGATTCTCACGGCATTCCCTTTTAATACCCTCGCCGGCCGCAGGCCGACTTTCGGGGAACCGTACCGATGCAAAGATACCCAGTCGTACGGCATCCTCACTCGACAGGCTCTATAAGTTATCAACAGGTTATTGCTATCATGATATATATCTTTGATAATATGAATGTTGATCCCGGACTCCCTAAAAATGCAAAAAAGTTCGGGATAACCCGCGGTAAAATCAACTCCGACCGGGAAGCCGCCATGCGGCCACAGCACCATCCGGGTCTTATTCAAAACGTGAAGATTAACCGATGGCCATCGCAGTGGACGATATTTACGAATGGGGAAGGCCGAAAAACGATAAGAGCAGGTAACAGTCCTGCTTTGGCTGGAAAAGAATATTCATTATCTTTGCAGAATATAGAAGCTGCTGAGCCATGGTGTAATGGTAACACTGCAGATTTTGGTTCTGTCATTCTGGGTTCGAGTCCCGGTGGCTCAACAAAGCACAAGACGACCGCTTTCGGTCGTCTTGCTTTATTATAGAGTCGAAAGAATCTAAAATCCTTTTTCCATGTAGTAATGTTCGATGCCGGCCTCCAGGAATTTGTCTCCTTTGCGTACGAATCCGAGACTTCATAAAATCCTGCAAGGTGCGACTGGGCATGCAGGACAATGCGGGTATAACCCAGGGATTCGATATGCGAAAGTATAAATTGGAGGAACGATCGGCCGGTTCCGCCTCCGCGATACTGTTTCCTTACGGCAAGTCTTTCGATCTTTACCGCCCCTGCTATGAATCTTATCCTTGCCGTCGCTGCGGGTTCATCTCCGTCGAGGACGAGAAAATGGGTCGCCGAATGTTCATACCCGTCGAACTCTTCCAGATAGGGACAAGCCTGTTCATCTACAAATACGATGCTGCGGATGCAAAAAGCTTTTAGAAGTTCCTCTCCATTTTCAACAATTTTATAAGTCAGGCTTCCCATCGTTTATTTTCTTTTTCACAAATATCGGCATTTGGTCGTAAAAATCGAGGGCCGGGAAAATTCCCGGCCCTCTCCACTACTACATTCTTAATAATACCACATTATGCAGCATTTTATCTTCCCCAAATGCTCTCCATTTGTTCGAGGGTTTTTCCTTTGGTTTCAGGCACCATTTTCCACACGAATAATGCCGAAAGAACGGCCATAAGCCCGTATAAGCCATAGGTGAAGGCACCACTGAATTCCATCATCGGCGGATAGGTCGATGAGATCAGAAAGTTGGCCGCCCATTGGGCCGCCACTGCTATGGCTACGGCCCGGCCGCGAATCCGGTTGGGGAATATCTCCGAAATCAGCACCCAGCAGATCGGCCCCCAGGACATCATAAACGATGCGGTATAAATTATTATAAAGACCAGCGTGCTTACCCCTATTACATTGAAGAACGATAGAGCCGCTATTGCGAACATCCCGACTGCCATTCCCACCGAGCCTGTGATAAGCAGCGGACGGCGTCCCCATTTGTCCACAGTAACTATTGCGAGCACCGTAAATACCACATTCACAAGACCCATCACGATCGTTTGAAGCATCGAAGCGTCTTTGGCAGCACCCATGCTTTCGAAAATGCGCGGAGCGTAATAGAGGGCGACGTTTATCCCCACGAATTGCTGGAATACCGACAGAAGGATCCCGATAACGATCACTCTCTTTCCATAGGTAAAAAGTTTTGCCTTAACGGTCGTCCCAATGGAAGCTTTAATATCGCAGAATATCTCTTTCGCCTTCTCCGCACCGTTTATCTTAGTCAGGACTTTAAGGGCCTTGTCGTCGTTGCGGGAAAGGGCAAGATATCGCGGAGTTTCGGGCACCAGGAATAAAAGGGCTCCGAAAAGCAGCGCCGGGATGGCTTCCGATGCGAACATGTAACGCCATCCAATTCCGTTTATCCATTCGACCGTCTGCCCCCGTGCTATACCCCAGTTAACGAAATAGACCACGAGCATCCCGAATATAATGGCGAACTGATTGAACGATACCATCCGTCCGCGTATCTCCGCCGGGGCAATTTCACCTATATACATCGGCACAATTGCAGACGCCAGTCCCACCCCGATACCGCCAATGATGCGGTAGAAATTGAACATGACAAGGAGCCCCGTCGAAGGTTCGCCCCTTGTAAAAAATAAGGTCTCGGGGAATGCCGACCCAAGTGCAGACAAAAGGAAAAGGCATGCGGCAAGGATCAGCGACCTTTTGCGGCCGAGTCTCGACGAGAAGAAACCCGAGATTATACCTCCGATAATACACCCCACCAGCGCACTCGACACCGTAATTCCGTGGGCGAGAGCCCCGAGGCCGAGCGGACGGATCAGGTAGGCCTCGACCGATTTCTCGGCCCCCGAAATAACAGCCGTATCGTAACCGAACAGAAGTCCGCCGAGGGTCGCCACAAGTGTAATGCCGGTTATATAGGCAATATTATACCGTTGTTTCGACATCCTTAGAAGTTTTAGGTTCAAAAACCATTAAATATGCATATTGATTATAGCTTCATAAAGTTCCTGTTTCCCGCTCGTCTGGGTCGGTTCGCCGCCGGCGAGGGCGATCTCCCGCAGATTCTCCAGGGTCAGTTTTCCGGCCTCGAAATCTTTGCCCGGCCCCTTGTCGAAAGATGCGTAACGCTGGGTGCGCATCTGGCGGTAGGGCGAATTTTCGAGTATATCGGCGGCCGTGATCAGAGCACGGGAGAAGGCATCCATCCCCGAAATATGGGCGATGAAAATATCTTCCGGATCGGTTGAATTGCGGCGCGTCTTGGCGTCGAAATTGGTTCCGCCTCTACCGAGCCCTCCCGCTTCAAGTATTACAAGCATGGCCTGCACGAGTTCGTAGATATCGATCGGGAACTGGTCGGTATCCCATCCGTTCTGATAGTCGCCGCGGTTGGCATCGATCGAACCGAGCAGCCCGGCATCGACCGCACACTGCAGTTCATGTTCGAAAGTATGGCCGGCCAATGTTGCATGGTTTACCTCGATATTCAGCTTGAAATCTTTGTCCAGACCGTACGCACGAAGGAAACCTATGACGGTCTCCGCATCCGCATCGTACTGGTGCTTCATCGGCTCCATCGGTTTGGGTTCGATCAGGAAAGTCCCCTCGAATCCCCGGCTTCGGGCATAATCCCTCGCCATGGAGAGCATCCGGGCAAGGTGCTCCTTCTCCCGTTTCATATCGGTATTAAGAAGGCTCATATAACCTTCACGACCGCCCCAGAAGACGTAGTTCTCACCTCCGAGAGCTATGGTCGCGTCGATCGCATTTTTGATCTGAGCCCCGGCATAGGCCACCGCTGCGAAATCGGGATTGGTGGCCGCTCCGTTCATATACCTGCGGTGGCCGAACACGTTTGCCGTTCCCCAGAGCAGTTTCACTCCAGACTCGGCCTGCTTCCCTTTTGCATATTCAACGATCGCGGCAAGGTTGTGTTCATATTCCGAGATCGAATCGCCTTCTTCGACGAGGTCTACATCGTGGAAGCAGTAGTAGGGCATCCCTATTTTGGTCATAAATTCGAAGGCCGCATCCATCTTATATTTGGCGCGGCTTATGATGTCGGCCCCGGAATTCCACGGAAAACTTTTCGAATCGCCGCCGAACGGGTCGCTTCCCTGGGCACAGAGAGTATGCCAGTAGGCCATCGAGAAGCGGTGCCAGTCCCGAAGGGTCTTTCCCATAACCACCCGGTTTTCGTCGTACCAGCGGAATGCAAGCGGGTTCCTGCTTTCGACACCTTCGAATCGGATCTTCCCCACTGTAGGGAAAAACTCTTTTTCTCCTTTTATAATTTTCATATTACTAACTTTTTATTGTCGTGATTTACACCTTCTGTTTCTTTTTTAAGTATCTCTCTCCATCGGCCGTATGCCTCGATGTATGCTTGGGTTTTCCCACTGTCGGGACGAACCACGGCGATCTTTTCCAGAGAGGCGAACGCCTCGGCCGCCGAGGAGTATATTCCCGCCCCTATTCCGGCTCCCCGGGCAGCACCTACGGCCCCGTCCGTGTCGTAAAGTTCGATCGTAGCACCGCTGACGCACGATAGGGCTTCGCGGAAAAGCGGACTGAGAAACATATTTGCATTTCCCGCGCGGATCACCCCGAGCTCCATCCCCATGCCTTTCATTATCTCCATCCCGTACCGGAAAGAGTATGCGATCCCTTCCTGTGATGCCCTTAAAATGTGGCTTCGGTTGTGTATATTGAAGTTTATACCGTGGAAAGAACAGCCGGGATCTATATTCCCAATTACCCGTTCGGCTCCGTTTCCGAACGGGATCACCGTAATCCCTTCGGCTCCCGGAGCCGACTCGGCTGCAATTTCGTTAAGTTCGCTGTACAGGACGACCTCCGGTGCAAAATTCCGCTTCACCCATGAGTTGAGAATACCTGTTCCATTGATACATAAAAGCACCCCCAGCCGGGGATCGGCGGCGGTGTGGTTTACATGGGCAAAAGTGTTTACCCTCGAGAGCGGGTCGTATCCGATCTTTCCCAGAACGCCGTAAACCACTCCGGAAGTACCTGCCGTAGAGGCGATCTCACCCGGGTCGAGAACATTGAGTGACAGAGCGTTGTTCGGCTGGTCTCCGGCACGGTAGGTTACGGGTGTCCCCTGGGCAAGACCAAGCTCCCGGGCGGCCTGCGCGGTAACTTCGCCCTGATAACCGAGGGTCGGAACTATATCGGGTATGATTGCACTATCGAATCCGAAATGGGACAATATATCGTCGGAAACGGCATTTTTTTCAAAATCCCAGAAAATACCTTCGGAGAGGCCTCCTACCGTAGTGGCCGCTCTTCCGGTGAGGCGCATGGCGATATAATCGCCGGGAAGCAGGAATTTATCCGCCCGGGAGTAGAGCTCGGGTTCATTCTCCTTCACCCAAGCCAGCTTCGACGCGGTAAAGTTCCCGGGTGAATTGAGCATGGAGGCAAGGCATTTACCGTTGCCGATACCCTCGAGAGCCCGCTCACCGTACGGAACCGCCCGGCTGTCGCACCATATTATCGAGGGCCGCAGAACCTCCCCAGTGCTGTCTACAAGCACGAGCCCGTGCATCTGGTAAGAGATACCTATCGCCGCGATTTGCCCCCGGTCGGCACCGCTCGACCGCAGTACGGAAAGTGTCGCCGACTTGAGGTTCTCCCACCACGAAGCGGGATCCTGCTCGGCCCATCCCGGCCTGTGGGCCGTTATTTCCATCTCCTTTTTCGGAAAGTAATCCGTGGCGGCAGTCTTGCCGGTCTGGGTATCTACCAGGGCGGCCTTAACCGACGAGCTTCCTATATCGTAACCCAGAAGGTACATTATTTTGTTTTAAAGGTTTTCCGTTTCAGGCAGAATGCATGCGGTTTTTATAGAGCACCTTGTCGAATTTATAGTATCGGGCTGCACGGTGGGCTACACCCCTCTGTTTCTCGTCCAGCTTAACTACATAATCCATCGCCACCATTTTTTTGTGGAAATTACGCACGTCATATTTTCTTCCGTGGACCGCTTCGTAAAGGCGGCGTAGTTCGGCCTCCGTGAATTTGGGCGGGAGCAGTTCGAACATTATGGCGGGCTCCGTAGTAACCCAATCGCGTATCTCGCCGAGCGATTGCTCCACTATCCGGTTATGGTCGAACGGCATCCGTCCGATGTTGTCAAGCGGACACCAGCGGGCGGATTTATATTTAGATACTTCATTGAGCCGTCTGTCGATGCGGGTAAGTGCCATGTATGCGACCGTTATCAGCCGGTCGACACGGGGTCCGTATTCGGATTCGAGCCATTTGATATCCTTCGGGTCGGACAGCCTTTCGGGAGAGCTGAAGCACCGGAATTGGCGCAGTTTCATCTTCTTAATGCCTGTAAGTTCCGTTAGTACCCGGCCCGCGGCCTGGTCGGTATCTTCGCTGTTCTGGATAATGCTTCCCGGGAGTTTGAGGTCGGCGACACCGTCCATTCCCCTGCGTTCCACCAGAAGCAGATTGAGGCTCCTCCCGTCGAACCCGTACACCAGACAGTCGACTGAAACATATGTATGGAGGTAATCTTTGTGGCTCATAATTTCGGCAGGCAGTTCGGGCAAAGATATGTTTTTAATACAAACTTTCAAATAAATTTAATCGTAAAGAGTTATATACCAAATATATAATTAATGTAATTTATACAATATATAAAACATACATATTGTATATTCAACATTATTAAATTATTCGATTTCCTTCACGGGACGGCCTTGCAGATAAACTAAAAAGGGATGCTTATTGTATTTTATACATTCGCATCCCTCTTTGTATTATAT
>JAJBVJ010000043.1 GCA_020859875.1 Rikenellaceae bacterium | reverse complement strand
AAAACAATGCTATCCTTCAGCATTATTTTAATTTCCAAGAACAGCAAGGCTTATTCATACCCGCCGACACATCGAAAGCGGAGTTTAAGGAGTGGCACGCCACGCATCTGAAAATCGTGGAACTGGGATTTAGGGAAATGCCGCGGGAAATGTATCTGGAATGGCTGCATGAAATGGAGATAGAAAAAGAAAAGCAGCGTAAATTGAATTTAAATTAGTAAATTACTAACCTGAAATACAGTAATGCAATGAAACCATTACGTACAATTTGCATAACAGCTGTTCCCTTTCTTCTTTTAGGGACTTATTATTTTGCCGGTAATATAGCTGCTCCCGACATTCAAACTCGATTCGAGATATCCGGAACACTAAGGAATGCCTCATTCGTCGATCCTAATCCATACGCCATGTTCGGCAGTGATGCCGTTTTATTGATGACCGAACATGAACTTGACGTCGATCATAAATTGCAGATAACCGACGATAAGACGGGCAATCTCTGGGAAATGGATATGCAGACCGGATCGGTTGCCACCTATGACAAGGACGGTGTATTAATTGCAGAGAAACAACTTAACAGTCGCGAGATGGCCCGCTGGCTTACTTTGGATAGGTTTGCCGAGAAGTATTATTCGATATCTCCATACTCTTTCGCAGCGGGAAATCCGATAAGGTATATAGATATTAATGGAGATAGCCTATGGATTGCTCATAAGGGTGAAAACTTCTTGTACGAGAATGGAACTTTATATCTTAATGGGCAGGAATACACAGGTAAGGTTAAAGGATTTTTAAAACAATCTGTAAATGCTTTAAGAAGTATTAACGCAACTGCGGAAGGCAGTCAGATGATTTCGGAATTGAGTGCGTCTGCTAGTTACTTTAATATTGTTCAAAGCAACAAAAATGAGTTTAAGGCTGACAATATAATTAAAGCCTATGGGCAGCAACATATTTCTGAGAATTCAGCAACATATCAAATGATGGGCATGAACCACATTAGCGGTGGTTCAGGAGGAACTATTTATTGGAATCCGAATGGAATAGATTTGCCAACTACGACAGGAATGCGGAATGATCCATCTGTTGTATTGGGTCATGAAATGTTTCATGGTTTAGATGCAAATAGAGGTGCATTGGTGTCTGGAGAGCATAACGGTATCAGAAAAAATGAATGGCAAGCAGTTTATAGAGAAAATATGATGAGAGGTCAGGCAGGGATTCCTCTTAGAACTCATTATGAAACAGCGGTTACTTCAAACGGGGTAAGAATAGGAGGTTCAGGCCCTCGCATGATAACTTCAGCTAATCAGCCAATATTACCATCATGGTACCGTCCTTAAAATCCTATATATGAAGTATTTATATTGCATATCATTGTGTTTTATTCTCTCAACATACTGTGCGCCATCAAAATATATGAAGAAAGTAAACCACCGATTTCAGAGAGATTTAACTATAAAAGTATCAGGGAATGTTCCAAGTAACTATCATGAGCTCAAGAAGATAGAGACACATAATAAATTTTTTGATATTGAATATCAATATATCTATGCTGACTCTTCTATGCTATATATAAGCAATGCAAAAACTTTTACGTTTCCGAATTACAGTAACATTAAAAATATGAATTCGGATGAATCGATCTTAAGATTAGAAGATGATGACTTAATTGTCGAGACCAATATATTGTTAATGGAACACGGAAAAGTACCTTTGCCTCGGGCTTCTTACAATATGACCTTTGGGGGTATAGATGAAGACGGATTATTTTGGAAAGATATTAAATATGGCGATATATATATTGGGTATTTAAATGTACCTGCTGATAAAAAGGAATTATTTGACAATTCTTTAGATTCATTTGTTATTAAATAATTTCTTATTGTCGATCCGAATCCATACGCCAAGTTCGGCAGTGATGCCGTTGTATTGATGACCGAACATGAACTTGACGTCGATCATAAATTGCAGATAACCGACGAAGAAACGGGCAACCTATGGGAAATGGATATGCAGACCGGATCGGTTGCCATCTATGACAAGGACGGTGTATTAATTGCAGAGAAGCAACTTAACAGCCGCGAGATGGCCCGCTGGCTTACTTTGGACAGGTTTGCCGAAAAATATTACTCACATTCTCCATATAGCTACGCTGTAGGTAATCCTATTCTTTATGTTGATATAAATGGAGATTCTGTTGATTTAGGTGGCCCTGCAAGACAAGCTGCATTCGATCAGTTAAATGACAGATTGGGTAACGAACTTACTCTGACAATGGGTGAAAACGGGAGAATATCTGCAACACAAATAGAGGGGGTAAAATTATCACGAGCAGGTAAACAGGCCCTAAAAGCATTCAATAGTGCAGATATTAAAGTAAAGGTATGGGCGGAGAATAGAAAAGAAACAAGTTCGGGAGAATTATTTATTGGCGGCGCATTTCTTGGAAATACCGTAACACAGAACGCGGATGGTACAACGACGGTAGTGGCAATGCAAACCGTTAACCCTGATGTATTGGGATCTATGAGTAACGCTTACGGTAAGCCAGGACAGGATATCCTACATGAAGTTACGGAAGCTTATCATGGTGGATTGATTTCTCAACGAAGCGGCATCTCCTCTCCGGCCTCAAACCACCCCGGCTCTGTATATCAACGCGCTCATAATAGGGCTACCCGACAAACTCCTGCATTTGAAAATATTTATGACAACGCCGGGAATCAATTACAAATGCTACCGGGAGGAGTATATCCCTCGAATATATCAAGAGCGGAATGGTACGTTAAAAAACGTGGGCAATCAACAATAATTCAAACTTTACCGTAAAAATGAAAATAAATTATTTACTTGTCTTATTCGGGATTATTTGCTTTTCTTGTTCGCAAACAAAATCTTTGGGTGGTAATAATAAGGATATTGGATATATAATTAAAGAGGTATTCCAGCATGAATTGTTTGATATAATTTATGCTCAAAAAAATGATTCTCTTTTTAAAATCATCAGTCCAAGAGATACCATTGTTACTATGTCAAACTCGAAACCACTTGCAGTAGGACAGAAATATCAATTAGACTTGATACAAATATACCCTGATTACAACAATGAAAAAACAAAAATTGGGGCAATAGACAGTTGCATTATGAGCATTGAAAAAAAGTTTCATTTCAGGTTATATTCTGCTACAAATTTGAATGGATTATTCTTGCTGGAAATCAGTAAAGATAATACAGAGGTGATGAATAGGATGAGTATCTATGACATTTTAGGCGATGCAGTTCAAAGAAATCGAAAAGCATTTCTTACCGTCATGTATTTAAAATAGGTTCGTTGGCAAAACACGCGAACATTAATTAATGCCACGCGTATGCTTACACCTACCGGACAACCTTACATAAGATAGAGATATGAGAACATTGTATTTTATTTTGATATTAACTTCTATCTACCCTGCTTATTCTCAGCAAATCAAAAATGGAATAATTCTTCCTGAAAATTCATATCCCCCATCCTATGAGAATATCACTTATATGAACTATAATCTTTTAGAAAGCGACATAGAAAAGGCGGAAAATATTGTATTACAGAATAAAAATCAAATAGAAAAACATCCTAATTATTTAGCAGGAAACAAAAAAGGAGTCTTCGGGAATTTTAAGAAATATTATAGGCAATATTACGGATTCTTAAATAAAGAAAATGAGCCTATGATTTTGATAAATTATGTTTTGGGAAAAAATAAAAAAATAAAAAATAAAGAAACTTATATAGATGTAATGGATGGAGGTAATAGCTATTGGCGAGTAATAATTAATTTGGAAACAGGTTATTTGGTCGATTTCTATATAAATGGGGAAGCATAGATTGGGGATTTTACAACTTATCCAATAAACCGATTAACTCTTTCTTCATATCATCCTCAATGGTTCGATCCGAATCCATACGCCAAGTTCGGCAGTGATGCCGTTGTATTGATGACCGAACATGAACTTGACGTCGATCATAAATTGCAGATAACCGACGATAAGACGGGCAATCTCTGGGAAATGGATATGCAGACCGGATCGGTTGCCACCTATGACAAGGACGGTGTATTAATTGCAGAGAAACAACTTAACAGTCGTGAGATGGCCCGCTGGCTTACTTTGGACAGGTTTGCTGAGAAGTATTACTCGATGTCGCCATACTCGTTTGCGGCGGGGAATCCGGTAAGATATATAGATATAAACGGGGATAGCCTGTGGATTGCTCACAAAGGAGTTGAACTTTTATATGTGGATGGACAATTATACAATAGGGACGGTTCTGCCTATGAGGGGAAAACGAATAGATTTATTGATAAGGCTATAGCCGCTCTTGGAACAGCTGCAAGCACCAACACAGGAGGTGGAATGATCTCTTCATTACAAAATTCTGAAAATAATTTTACCATTGTAAAAGGCCCTAATCAGTTTACTCCATCAAACTTTGTAAAAGCATATGGTGAACAACATAGAAGTGATAATACTGCCGCTTACCAAATGCTACCCGCATCCGATTTTATGGGAGGTTCTGGAGGAACTATTTCATGGAAACCTTCGGGTGCAAGTGTTCCAACCTTAAACGGATATTCTAATAATCCGGCGGTAGTATTAGGGCATGAAATTTCACATGCCTTCGATGCAAATGCAGGAAGAATGAATCAAACAGAAATTAACGGGCTTTCGAGTAACGAATGGCAAGCAGTATATAGAGAAAACCAAATGAGAAGTGAATTGGGATTACCGCTACGAACTCATTATGGAAGTGCAGCTACGGCAGAAGGGGTAAAACTGCATGGCCTTGGTCCGCGATTACTTACTCCTGCGAACCAACCTTATATGCCGTGGAACAGATGAAAATTTTAAAAGGATTAATATACGCTTTATTGCCGGCTTTTATCATTATTGGCTGCACTTCGATTACCATAATAACACGAAATGATTCTGGCAATAAGAAGGTTATACTATCCCTCCCAGATGGAGATTACCATCAAAGTATAATCCTGGTGGATGACAAAAAAAGGGATAATATCTATATTTTTTCCTATAGTGATTCTTCTATTTTATATATTAATAATGCTAAAACCCATCCTTTCCCTAATTATGAAAATATTAGAAGTTTAGATTCCGAGGATTCGGCCTTAAGACTTCAGCATGAAGAATCAATAATAGAAGTTAATTAGTGGCTTTCCAGTGAAAATAAAACATTGCTTCCTGTAGCCCCTTACGGTTTTGAAATTTCAGGAATAGACAACACTGGTAGATACTGGAAGGATATTAAGTATGGGGCAATCAGTGTTGGTTATTTTAAAGTGCCAGTTGATAAAAAGGAATTATTTGATCATGCTTTGAATACAGTAATAATTAAATAAGGAACAGTTTAAGTTTATGTATTAATCTAGCATACTGATTAATTCATTCTTCATATCATCGTCAATGGTTCGATCCGAATCCACACGCCATATCGGCGTTAGTTAACTCAGGACAGGTTTTCAGCTGGATGGATCATTGTGGAATATGAAGTCCGAAATCCACCGATTCTGGATAGTTGCCGTAAGTTTCTGGGAAACCCGAAAAGGTTTTTATGATTTGGGTGATACTAAATCTTCATCCGTCCATTTCCCTGAATCTACCAGATCGGAATAGGAAGGATTATAGAGGTTTCCCGAGCAGGTCCATTTGTCTTCCGTCACGGATCCGAGTACACCCTTCAATCCTTCGAACGATCGGAGATTTTTCTGGTTGGTAACCGTAATCGCAGAGGCGCTTGTAAGGGTTTCGAGGAAGTCGAGATCGATAAAACCATAGTAGAGAGAACCCCCGGTAATGGACAGAGTTCCTCCTACTTTTCGGATCGACGGAGAGAAAACGCCCCCCTGTTCGCCGAGCGGTTTTTGGTTCTGGGCCGGAACGGTAAAATCCCCGCCCACCTCTGAAAGTAAAGGGAGACGGGCCGATGTTTCCCGGGAAGTCGTGGTGACGGGAAGTCGGAAATTGCCTTCCACCTTTTCAAGCGAGGGTAGTTCGAACCGGCCGGTACCCGAGACGGTGACCGCTCCGGCCCGTTTCAATCCGCAGACCGTCAGGTTTTCACAGGTTTGCAGGGTCAATGTGCCCGACACCGTTTCGGGGGCCGTAAGTGAAATATCCTCCATTTCACTGAATTTCAGGTCTTCTATCACAAGAGAAGAGAGATCGATTACCGTTTGCGGACTCATCAGCTGCAATTCGAGATATGGAATATTCACCAACTTACCTATCCGGTCGAGGGTTTGTAGTTGCCGCAAATCCTGAAGTACCACCTTCCCCACATTTTCCAATGCAGGCAGGGAAGCCAATTCCGTAATGTCCACATTCCAAACGGTGAAGACACCACCCACCGAACGGAGCGATTCGAAGCCCGCCAAATCGCTTACGGATGCCATAGCCTGGATAGTCAAGTCACCGGTCACAGTTTCCAGGGATGAAAAGGGGCTGAAGTCCTTTATGGGTAGGGCTATTATCTGTAAATTACCCGAGACCGTTTTGAGCGATGGGAAATTAAGGTATGCGATGTTTGCCGCCGACAAATACATACCGGTGCAGGATTCCAGGGCCGGGAAGTCTGCAGTTATCAATTTTGGGGAGGACAGCTGGAGGGCGCCGGTCTGCGTCAGCTTCGGGAGGTATATCGAGGAGATGCCGTCCGAGGCGGTGATGGCCACGGAAGCGCAGCGGCTCAACTCCGGAGCCGCTATCTTCAATCCGTCCCCGCGAGGGGTGAAGGTGCCCTCGATGGTTACGAGGGCCGGGAGGTAAAGTTCGTACTCCTTCCCGGAGGGAATGGAGGATACCGCAACCGAGAAGTTTCCCGCAATTTCTTCGAGATGGTGGAGATCCATGTCGAATAGTTCGGTATACTCTACCGTTAAGGTAAGTGCTCCGCCTACCTTCTCGAGCAGCGGGCACGTTAGGGAATAGAGGGTGGAAGGGAGTGTGATGGAACCTTCGACGCATCTGAGCGACGGCAGATTTATATGCCTGATTTCGGATGTCGTCGGTATTTGTATACTGCCGGCATATTCGAGGTTTTCAAGGCCCAGCAGGTCTGATGAAGTCACGCTCTTTTTTATTACCAGCTCTTCTGCGACGCCGGTAAGGTTTGCAAGAGGAAGAAGGGATGTGATCGGTTCTTCGTCGCCGTCACTGCCTATCACAAGGCTTCCCTCTATATAAGTAATGCCGGAATTGGCGAACTCTTCCATTTCGAGAGGGGTTGCAAGAATCACCGCATTCTCTGAAATTACCACTTCCGCACGCTCCACCGTATAAAGGTATCGTATGCGGTCGCCGTTTTCGGCCGTGACGCTGAAAAGAATCTCATCGCCCCAGTCGCTAATCTCCGCCGGCAGGGGCTGGATCGTCGCACCGTCGCCGAGAGTAACGTCAGCCCTGGCGCCGGTAAGCGATACCGACCGCGGAACGGTAACCACTATCGATTCGCTACCTATTGCGGCTTCGTACTCCTTTTCCGATATCCGAAGGATGAAACGGGAGATGCGGTTGTCGGTTGCCGGGTCTTTGTGTTCTTCACTGCACCCGGTAAGGGCCAGTATTAGCAACATGCCACATATAAGTTTAATCACGTCGGTACGGACTATTATATGGTTCATCCCCTTCCTTTATCTGTTATGGTAATCGATCGGTGCGCATAATTCCGTCGAGACTTCGCCCAGAAGAGAGCTATAAACCAATTGTCCCGTTTGCACCTTGATAAAATCTATATACTCCAGGTTCGCCGGCGACCCGTCCGCCTGGATAGCGTCTTCTATATAAAAACCTTCCCGGTCATTTAAATTATCGACATATCCCCAGTCGAAACTTCCATGGTAATGGGTGCCGTTGATTATCTCGAACTTGGAGGGAAGTCGGGTTCCCACGAAGGTGAGCCGATCTCCGTCGATGAAATTCAGGAAGCGGTCGATGGTGCCGGGCATCGTCCCCGTTTCTCCTTTGGAATCCATATAGAGGATCTGGCTTCCCGGCCTGAAATAGGTGACCGCATATCTCTGCCAGCACTCCGCAGTTCCGGTTTCGCTGCCTTTGAGTTCGTACCATGTGTCATTGGGCAACCCGTCTCCGTTCTCGTCCTGCATCACATAAACTATTCCCGGCTCGTTGGAGCTGTCGAAGGGATTTCCTTCGATTATAAGATCGGGCAGGCCCTCGATATTCGGTATGCTGTGGTCGAATCCGATCACCACGTAACCCCCGTATGCTCCCAATGAGGTGAAATAACCGGTTCCCGAGGATTCGAGTTTCAACTGGGTTTCCGCGCGGAGAGTTTCCGCTGTCGCTCCCGTCGGTACACTGACAAACTGTCCCGGGGCGGGCGAATATTCGAATACCTCGGTGGCCCTTGCCTGGTGAGTACCGGAAAGGTAGGGGCGATAGTAGGTTCCTTCGGCATCCACACATTCGACTTCGACCGTCCCTTCCGCCTGTTTCCCGTCCTGTGTGGTCGTTACGGTTACGGTATAGGTACCTTTAGCTGCGGGAGTAAAAGAGAAGTACTCGGAGGTTTCCGATTGCTGCACCCCGTCCACTTTCCACTGGAAACGGGCCGTCTGGTCGATCATTACCTTCACCGGAGCGAGAACCAGGCTGCGGCCGAGACAAACGCTGAGTCGCGGGATTGCGCCGGTTTCGGTACGGAATTTCCCGTCGTCGAAATAGAGTTCAGGTTCGGGGGGAGGAAGTACCGTTATCGTCATAATATGGGTATTCTGCCCGTTGTGGCTGGTAACTTTCAGGATCAGGGTATATACTCCCACCTCGTCCTGCCTGAATGTATAGCTTTTGCCGGTGCCGACCACCGAATTGTCGAGTATCCACTGGTAGGTGACGGTTTCGTCGTCGAAGGAAAGCTCGGCCACGATCTCCAGATCCATCCCTGCAAATGCAAGGGCGGCATCGTCGAGAAGAATATCCGGTGCGAGGCTTTTTAAAACATTTACCTTTACCTGGCCTTCGACCCAACCGTTTGCCGCATCGACACGAAGGGTTACGAAATGCTCCCCGAGCACCTGGCCGTAATATGCAAACGAGCTCTCCGTCGAAATTATCTTTCCGTCCTCCCTCCAGGAATATACGGGGTCGACCGCATCGCGGACGGTTGCCGAAATCTCGACCCAATTACCCAGCTTGACGTTATACTCGCCATTCTCCGTGGAAAATTCCACGGACGGCGAAGTGGGATCGATTATAGTTTCATCGTCGTTGCAGGCCCAATGGAGGAATAAAAACACAGAGACTGCTAAAAGGCGGATAATACAGGTTCTCATATTATCTATTGTTTCTGTTCGATCAGCTCGTCCGCACTTTCCAGACGGCGCGAAGTGAACGCTATATGCGCGGGAATATCCCCGGTTAATGTTTTCCATTGCAGGTGGCCCTCTTTATCGAAGCAGAAAATCGTTCCGGGGGTGACATAATCCTTAGCGTCGGTCAGGAATATCTCACCCGTTTCTGAATTGGCCGCAATGCCGTAGGGAACCTCGATGGTGCTCTCCGTACCGTCCTTTATGAAGTTCGATGATATCTGGGTCATAGTGGAGGTGTCGATGATACCGTAGGATATGCTGTTGGTCTGGGTTATCTTATTGCGTTCACATGCGAAATAGTAGAGCGAATCGCCCATAAGGGCCATTCCGCTGACCGACAAGTTGAACGATTTGGTAACGAGGTCGTTTTTCCCTATGATATATAGATTCGACCAGACATTGTAGAAGTCGCCCCGCGAGCTAACGTAAATGTTATCGTAGTTGTCGATTACCATGCGGTGGAGGTTGATGCCGACGGTTATTTTTTTAATCTCCGTAAAGGTTTCCAGGTCGATCACCGAAACCGTATTGTCATAGTCGGGCGGACGGTAGCCACCCGAATTTGCGACATAGAGTTTGCCGTCCCTTACCACCATCTCTTCGGGTTGATAGCCCACCGTGCATGTAGCCACGATCGAATAATCCGTGGTGTCCATTTTTATGACTGAGCCCAACGGGGTATCGGGATTCTCCTTATCCACCGGGGTATTATAGGAACTGATATAGGCGTAGGCACCGTCGAAAGTGATATACCGGCAGTTGAGGATGGAGACCGACCCGAGATGGCTGGCTGTCGCGGCATCCATTATATCAACAAGATGGGAACAGTTTATCACCGCATACATTTTGCCCCCGTATATTTTCAGGTCGTTACCCACGTCGCCCATTTCGTTTACCACGTCGGGATTGATTGCCGGATAAATATTGGTGATATAGTAACCGGTCTGGTAGTCGAAATAGTCTAAAGTAACTTTATTGCTTCCCATATTGGC
>JAJBVJ010000177.1 GCA_020859875.1 Rikenellaceae bacterium | reverse complement strand
GAATTATCCAGCAGATTTACAGTCTGCCCCATTTGGCCACTCTGGTATTCTCCCGATATTTAAAAGAACTGTTTTATACGTGTGGATTAGCTAACTTTCGTTCGCCGATCCCATTTTCGATCATTTCCGCCCGAAGGATGGGGGTGGCTTTCAAACCGCTGCGGAAAAAATACTTCGAAAAGCAAAAACTTTCGCAGAAAGTTTTACGGTCTTTTAAAAATTGCCGCTTCGCTCAAATGAATTTGGCTCCGCGTCAGTTTTTAAATTCCCTACTGCCGTTGGCAGTTGCTTTTCTATCGTTTTTTCCCCTCCCCGTTTCGAGCCGATGGAGGGATTCGAACCCCCGGCCAGCTGATTACAAATCAGCTGCTCTGGCCAACTGAGCTACATCGGCATTTCGCGCAAAACAGGGGTGCAAAAATACGAATTAAATATTAATCCGCAAAAAATGACCGGCTAAAATTGATGCCGGCACACTATTTATTCCCCTGCACAACGAATAACGCTTTCGGATTCGGGCTCAAAAATACAATCCTTTTGATAAATTACAAACTTTTGGAACGTTAAATACCGGTATTATTCCCTGCCCGTGCTTTACAGATAAAAGCCCCGCGGCAGCGGGGCCCTTATCTGTCGGGGAGATAACTTTCCGTTAGTGTTATTTACTTGGCGAACTTCTCCTTATGTTTTTCGATCTGGCGTTTGAGGGCATCTATGGCCTCGTCGATCGACTCTTCGAAGGACTTACTTCTTGCATCGGCCACCAGGTCTTCACCCGGCACCTCGAGGCGGATGGTCACAACTTTGTTTCCCCTTTCGTTGTCCTTGTCGAGCTTCAAAAATATCTCGGCACCGATCGCATTTTCCGCGAACCTTTCGAGTTTGCCCATTTTCGCATTGATAAAGTCGATGAGTTTCTTATCCGCATCGAACTTCACTGACTGGATTTGTACGTTCATAATCAATTCCTTGTGTCGTTAGTATGATAGATGGTCTGTATTGTTCCATCCTTGTAACGGTGGCCTGGAGTAATTCCTGTATTATAACTCTCCCTTGCCGGGTTTATTGCCTTTGCATTGGCCGCGCGGGTGGGTGGCGGCATATACTTCCTTCAGCTTGGCGATACTGTTGTGGGTATATACCTGAGTTGCCGCGAGCGAAGCGTGGCCGAGCAGCTCCTGTATATGCCTAAGGTCGGCTCCTTCGTTGAGCAGGTGTGTGGCAAAAGTGTGCCTTAGTACGTGGGGGCTCTTTTTTCCCTGAACCCCGGCTCTTTCCAACAACCCCTTTACCGCCTTATATATATCCATCCGCGGAAGAGGCCGTCCGTCCTCGGTTAAAAATAGGAATTTCTCCTCTGAATTGCAAGACCGCTTCCCTTTATATCTATCGAGGAATTCCCGCACTTTATTTTGCGTATATTCGATTACGGGAACTACCCTCTGTTTCCCGCCCTTACCCCGCACCCGCAGCTCGGAAAAGCCGGCGCCAAAGTCCTCCGCCCTTATATCCTTGAGCTCGGCAAGCCTGATACCGGTCGAATAAAACAGCAGTGCAATGAGTTCGTCCCTGTCGTAGATAAACCCGTCCGCACCCGGCTCCCCGCCCCTGGGCGGCATATTTCCGCCGAATAATTTTACCGCCGAGGTTTCGGGTATATAGGAAGGAAGCCTCTTCGGGGTTTTCAGGGATTTTATCCTCAGCAAAGGGTCTTTTTCGACGATATCCCTCAAGCGCAGGTATTTAAAATAGGACCGCAGGGCACTTACCATGCGGTTTACCGTACGGGCCGACAAACCCCTTTCGGAAAGGTCGGCAATCCACTCCCTGACATCCTCCGTGGTGATGCCCGACGGATCGAGACTGGCGGGCAGCGTCGCTCCGGTCAAAAAAGCCCCGAAATCCGCCAGGTCGCGACTGTAAGCGGCGACCGTATGGGGGGAATACCTTTTCTCAGCCCGTATATGATTTAAAAAATCTTCAGTGTACATCTGCTCAAAGTTAGCGGTTTGTTTCGAGCCTGCAGCGGCATAATAAAAAAAGGTGCCGAATTTCGGCACCTTTTCCAACCGTTTACCACCGGCTATTCCTCTTCGCGGCGGAGGCCCTCCACATAGATGGCATGGAGTTTCTGCTCGCGGTTTTTAACCGAAGGCTTGGTGAAATACTGGCGGCGGCGCAGCTCTTTGAGAACCCCGGTGCGCTCGTATTTGCGTTTGAATTTTTTAAGGGCTCTTTCGATATTTTCGCCCTCTTTGATCGGCATTATGATCATTGCTGTAAATTTTATTTTTTTATTATTCTTTCGTCTGCAAAGGTTTGAAAAGAAGATAAGGGGCCAGTTTCCGGGCCTCGTCCTGGGTGAGTATTTTGTCTTCTACTAATTCCTGGGTATTACTCCAACCTCCCTTCAATTGTCTTACGCTGAGAAGCTTCCTCGTCATGCGTGCGTGGGTGTACGGGTGTTTCTCCAACAAAGCCACCAAATCTTTGTGGGCTGCAAAGTTAATATCTATTTTCGAAATTATGCAACTGTCCACCGTAATTTGTTCTATTATACGCTCGTAATTGGCTGCAGTCATCCCACGGACTTCGGCAAGCTGCTCAAGGGAATGAAATCCGCCGAGCCTGCTGCGATATTCCATGATTCTCACCACGAGAACCTCACCGATCCCGCTTACGGAGCGCAGTGCGGCCGAATCGGCGGAATTTATCTCTACGGCCAGTACCGGGGCATCTACCGTGCCGGAACCATCCGACCCGTCATGGGCCGGTGCCGTACCGCTTTTGAAAACCATATATGGCTCCAGATTAGCCAATGCTTCTGCGGTAACGGCGTAACACCGCCCGAACTGCTCCGCCGTGGTAAATCCTCCGACGGAAGTGCGGTAACTCAGGATAGTTCCCGCTTGTGCGGCGGTAAACCCCAGAGCCATAAAGCCTTCTGCATCCAGCTCGTTGGGATCGAACGGCGATTTGGCCCCGACAGTGCGGCGAGTTTCTTTGCGTTCGGATGCACCGATTCGGGAATCCGGACGCCCCGTCCGGATTTTTCTTCGGTAAGGTTCGCCTATTTTGATATAAGGTTCGAGTGAGAGATACTGCTGCAGAGTGACCCCGTAGCACATAGCCAAATCCTCCGGCACCTCGAAGACCTTACCGGCATTACGATACTTGACGATTCCCGCAGCGGTTCGAAGTTCGAACCCCAGTGCGCAAAATTCTTCGAGCGTTGCGGTATTGGGATCGAAAAAGAAAAGGGAATCCTCCCGGGTCGCCGTGGAACCGGGATCGGGGAATCTGCCGGCGGACAATTCGATACTGTCGGCCTCGGAAAGGAACCCGGGGTCGGATTCGGGACGGCCAAGTCCGTGGATCAACACTCCGGCAATGGCCAACAGCGGTACAAGCACCAGCACACCCCGGCCCTCGGAAGAGGTAAGGGTAAAAAAGGCTTTGATCTTCTTTGCGATCTCCATCCGGCGAAAAAAGATTACGCCGGAAAAATACGATAAAAAGGCCGGATAATAAAATGTGCGGTTATCGCGCCTCGGCCTCTTCCCCGTACATAAGAGGGCGGTATCTTCGTGAGGGGGAGCCTATAAAGTCGCCCAGACCGTACTCCGGCCAGCGCCCGTCCACCAGAGCTATGGTTTCCGGCGAAGAGACTACCACATTGGGAACCCTTACGGGTAAACCCTCCCGGAAAGGCATCTTGGTTCGGGCATCCGCCGTAATGATGCCCTCGACTATGGTAGCGTCGCGTACAGGATCGAAATTCCCCGCGGCATGCCACAAAATCTCTTCCGGGCACAGTTTCAAAACGGCCATGTCGACCGCTACGATAAATTTTATTCCCGACCATTTCAGAGCCCGCGCCAACCCTTTAAGGTCGATTTGGCGGCCGTTATCGCACCCGACGAGAACTGCCGCCCATTCCAACGCCAGCGATGTCTCCACGGCCGCCGCCCCTTCGGGAAGCGGTATATTTTCCGGAAGTGCCACCCTCCCGCTCTGGCGCCCGGGTGTAATATCGAGCATTAACTTCCCGCCGAAACCGGTAACAGCCGTCGAGTGGTCCAACACATCGAGAACTCCCCGGGAAAACAGTACGTCCTGCGGTATACAGAGCCCCCGGATGCAGGCTGCCACCTGCCGCGGGTCGCGCAGGTCGGTATCGGCCCCGGCAACGATCATAATTTTATTGAACATCATCTGGCCGGCCCCCCACATCGACCCGGCGACTTTGAAGGCCTGGCCGGGGTAGGAATTATCGATCGAAACCAGGGCCAGGTTGTGGGCGACACCCGCCGGTGGCATATAAATATCGGTGATCTCCGGCTGGACGGCTGCACGGATAGGGGCGAGGAATATCTTTTCGGTGGCTTTGGCGATATATACATCTTCCTGCGGCGGAATACCCACAATAGTGGCAGGATAGACCGCATCCTGCCGGTGTGTTATCGCGGTTATATGGAATCGCGGATAGAGGTCTTCGAGGGAGTAGAAACCCGTATGGTCGCCGAAGGGACCCTCCATGAATTTATCCTCTGCCGGATCCACATACCCTTCGATCACGAAATCGCAGTCCGAGGGGACATACAGGCCGTTTGTCAGACATTCAACCAGGCGGACACTCCGGTCTCGCAGAAATCCGGCCAGCAGATATTCGTCGAGGTTATCCGGCATGGGAGCGGTCGCACAATAGGTATATACCGGATCACCCCCGAGGCAAACGGTAACGGGCATTCGCCTGCCCGACTTCTTATATTCGCGGTAATGTCTTTCACCTGTCTTGTGGAGGTGCCAGTGCATGCCGGTGGAGTTTTTACCCGTCACCTGCATCCGGTACATCCCGACATTGCGGGCCCCCGTCACCGGATCGACCGTGTGCACCAGGGGCAGGGTAATAAAGCGCCCGCCGTCCCCCGGCCAGCATTTCAAAACGGGAAGCAAACTCAGGTCTGCTGCGTCGCCCCGGTATACGACCTGCTGGCACTCCCCCCTCCCGCCGCTCTTACGGGGCATCCACCGTGCGGCCCCGGCCAAAAGAGGTAACATAGAGAGCTTTTCCCAAAACCCCTCTTTCGGAGAGAGGGCCTCGGATACCAGCGTATCGAGCCGCGCTGTAATCTCATCCAGACTCCCGGCCCCGAGGGCAGCAGCTATCCGGGCGTCGGAGCCCATCATATTGGTGAGTACGGGGAATCCCGTACCGGTATTTTCGAAAAACAGTGCTTTTCCGCCCCCCGCCATTTTGGAAATACGATCGGTAATTTCGGCGATCTCATAGACCGGATCGACCTCGGCGGCGACCCTTACCAGCTGGCCGGCCGATTCGAGACGGTCGATATATTGTCTGAGGTTCTTGTACATCGGTTACGTTAGGGATCGTGATGTGTTTCAGTTTTGTTACAGTATAAATGGAGGGTAAAGATAGTGAAAGCCGAGAGCAATCGAAGCAAACTGGGTTTACGAATGATTGCCCAGGCCCATCCTATCTTCCGTTAAGATAGCAAAATCCTGACCGGCGTTAGAGATTTTACGGGCGTGCTCCGGCAATATTCACCCGCGATTATACGAGCGGGGGTCAAATGTGAAAAAAATAACAGCTAATTACACTATTAATTAAAAAGTTAGTACCTTTGGTCTCCGAAATGCACTGGCTATATTTCACACCTCTGTTTCAAGACATTAAACAACAATTTATATAAGTTATGGCAAATAACAAAGAACAAAGGCTGCTGGCCGAATTCCCCCCGGTTCCGACCGAAAAATGGGAAGAGGTGATAACGGCAGACTTAAAAGGCGCCGATTACCGGAAAAAACTGGTATGGAAGACGGCTGAAGGGTTCGACGTGCGCCCCTACTACCGGGCGGAAGATCTCGAAGGCATCGGGCACCTCGAAGCCGGCATAGGGGAGTTCCCATATGTCAGGAGTACCGGCGGATGCAACAATTGGCGCATCCTGCAGACAATCCGGATCGAAGACCCCGAATCGGCAAATGCCCAGGCCCGGAAGGCCATCGCCGGTGGAGCGGAGGCGATCTCGTTCGTCGCAAAATGCAGCGAGGTATGCGAGAACGGCTTTAACAAACTGCTTGACGGCATCGACCTCGGGGCGGTGGAACTTACCTTTAGCGGAGCGGGCGCCGAGAGCACGGCCAACCGTTTCCTGGCTAAAATCGAAACAGAGGGGCTCGACCCCGAAAAGGTTCGGGCCAACTTCGTGATCGACCCCATAATCGCCAAATTCTCCCTCAAGGGTGCCTTCGGTTGCTGTGAAGACGGGAGCGTTTGTTTTGCGAACCTGAAGGAACTCGTGGAAAAGGGTGCGAAGTACAAAAACCTTCGTTTTACAGGCGTATCGGGACACCTGTTCCACAACAGCGGCTCCACCATCGTGCAGGAGCTCGCCTTTACCCTCGCCGCGGGCCATGAATATGTGGTAAAACTGATGGAAGCGGGACTTTCGGCCGACCGGGCTGCCGGCTCCATCCGCTTCTCGATGGCCGTGAGCTCCGATTATTTTATGGAGATCGCCAAGTTCCGCGCCGCAAGGATGTTGTGGGCCAACATTATGAAAGCTTATGAACCTAAGTGCGGACGCGCCGAAAAGATGTTCCTTCATGCGGTCACTTCAAAATGGAATCTCTCGGTTTATGATCCGTATGTTAACATGCTGCGCGGCACTACCGAGGCCATGAGCGCATCCATCGCGGGCGTACATTCGCTGGAAGTGTTGCCGTTCGATGCGGCTTACGAGGCTCCGACAGAGTTCTCCTCGCGCATTGCCCGCAACGTACAGCTCCTTCTTAAGAACGAATCCCATTTCGACAGTGTCGTAGACCCCTCCGGCGGTTCCTACTATATCGAACACCTCACACAAAGTATCGCCGAGCAGGCGTGGGCACTTTTCCGCCAGGTGGAAGACAAGGGAGGATATATCGAGGCCTTCAAGGCCGGTTTTATCCAAGAGAAAGTGGAAGATTCCGCAAACAAAAAAGACCACGACCTTGCCACCCGCCGCCAGATTCTTCTGGGTACGAACCAATACCCCAATTTCAATGAAGAGGCCGGGCAGGAGATAACCCAAGCGGTCGTTTCGCGTTCCGGTTGCGGGTGCGGATGCGGAGACTGCAAATCCGACAGGCCGGCCGGGGACTGCGGATGCACCGCCGAGGGTAATTGCAGCTGCGGATGCGGCGAATGTACCTGCGGCGAAGAGACGGGGATCAGAACCCTCAAACCCTACCGGGGAGCCATGGCGTTCGAAGAGCTGCGGCTTAGAGTCGACCGAAGCGGCCGCCACCCCAAGGCATTCATGCTAACATGCGGTTCTCTGGCGATGGCCAGGGCCCGTTCACAGTTCTCGAGCAATTTCTTCGGCTGCGCCGGTATCCGGGTTATCGATAACAACTTCTTCTCCGATATAGAGGAGGGCGTTGGCAAAGCCGTCGAGTCGGGCGCGGAAATCGTGGTTATATGTGCTGCGGACGACGATTATGCCACTCTGGCACCGCGTATAAAGGAACTTCTTGCCGGAAGGGCAATTCTCGTGGTCGCAGGAGCGCCCGCGAGCATGGACGAACTTAAAGCCGAAGGTATCGGCAATTTTATCAACGTGCGGAGCAACGTACTCGAGACATTAAAGTGGTATGTTGCCGAATTGGGCATCTAAAAGTTTATGACGATGAGAGCAAAATTCAGCGAATTAACATATAAAGGAGCAGCGGCCGCGGACTGCGGCACCCCGAAAGGGTGTTCCGGCGAGGGTGTATGGATGACGGCCGAGCAGATACCCGTAAAGAAAAGTTATACGGCGGAAGACCTCGAGGGAATGGAGCACCTGAACTATGCGGCGGGTATCGCCCCCTTCCTGCGCGGCCCCTACTCCACGATGTACGTTATGCGTCCGTGGACAATCCGCCAGTATGCCGGTTTTTCCACTGCCGAGGAATCCAACGCATTTTACAGGCGAAACCTCGCCTCCGGGCAGAAGGGGCTCTCCGTGGCTTTCGACCTGGCCACTCACCGAGGTTACGACGCCGACCACCCGCGTGTGGTAGGGGACGTAGGCAAGGCCGGGGTGTCGATCTGTTCCGTCGAGGATATGAAAGTGCTCTTCGACGGCATTCCGCTCGATCAGATGTCGGTTTCGATGACCATGAACGGGGCGGTACTTCCGGTACTGGCCTTCTATATCGTGGCCGGGCTCGAACAGGGATGTACGCTCGACCAGCTGAGCGGTACCATCCAGAACGACATCCTCAAGGAGTTCATGGTGCGCAACACCTATATCTACCCGCCCGAATTCTCGATGAAGATCATTGCGGACATCTTCGAATACACATCGAAGAATATGCCCAAGTTCAACTCGATCTCCATCTCCGGCTACCACATGCAGGAGGCCGGCGCTACGGCGGACATCGAATTGGCCTACACCCTTGCCGACGGGCTGGAGTACCTTCGCACGGGCGTCAATGCGGGTATGAGCATAGATACATTCGCACCGCGCCTTTCGTTCTTCTGGGCCATCGGCATGAACCATTTTATGGAGATAGCCAAAATGAGGGCCGCGCGACTGTTGTGGGCCAAGATCGTAAAGCAGTTCGATCCTAAGAATCCCAAGTCGCTGGCCCTGCGTACCCACTCGCAGACCTCCGGCTGGTCGCTCACAGAGCAGGATCCGTTCAACAACGTGGCCCGGACGGCCATCGAGGCGATGGGTGCGGCTCTTGGACACACCCAGTCGCTCCACACCAATGCCCTCGACGAGGCCATCGCGCTGCCGACCGACTTTTCGGCCCGTATTGCACGCAACACGCAGATTTACATCCAGGAAGAGACCGATATCACCCGTGAGGTAGACCCGTGGGCCGGTTCCTACTATGTCGAATCCCTGACCGACGAGATCGTTCACAAAGCCTGGGCGCTTATCGAAGAGGTGGAACAGCTCGGCGGGATGGCCAAGGCCATCGAGACGGGAATCCCCAAGATGCGTATCGAAGAGGCGGCGGCCCGCAAACAGGCCCGCATCGACTCGAACCAGGAGGTGATAGTGGGCCTTAACAAGTACCGCCTCGAAAAGGAAGCCCCCATCGACATCCTTGCGGTGGACAACACCGCTGTGCGGCTGGCTCAGATCCAGCGCCTTAAAGAGCTCCGTGCCGGCCGTGACGAGGCGGCCGTGCAGAAGGCTCTTGGGGCCATCACCGAGTGCGTGAAGACCAAGCAGGGCAACCTGCTGGAACTGGCAGTCGAAGCGGCAAAAGTCCGCGCCTCGCTCGGCGAAATATCCGATGCCTGCGAGATAGTAGTCGGACGATATAAGGCAGTAATACGTTCAATATCGGGAGTTTATTCATCGGAAGTGGACAAAGACGAAAATTTTGCGAAAGCACAGCAGATGGCCCGCGACTTCGCCAAAAAAGAGGGACGCCAGCCGCGCATTATGATTGCCAAACTCGGTCAGGACGGCCACGACCGCGGGGCGAAAGTGGTCGCCACCGGCTATGCCGATATAGGCTTCGACGTGGATATGGGCCCGCTGTTCCAGACCCCGGAAGAGGCCGCCAGGCAGGCGGTGGAAAACGATGTGCACATAGTGGGGGTTTCATCACTCGCCGCCGGCCATCTCACGCTCGTTCCCCAGATAATCGCCGAACTGAAAAAACTCGGCCGCGAGGATATAATCGTGATCGTGGGAGGTGTTATTCCCCACCAGGACTACGACCAGCTCTATAAGGACGGTGCGGCGGCCATATTCGGCCCCGGCACCGCAATCTCCACTGCGGCCATCCAGATGCTGGAGATACTCTCCCAGGAATAGAACCCAACCCTTTCGAGGGTAGGTATAACCTAAAAATAAGTGGCGGATTTCCGCCACTTGTTTTTTAATGGCTGGAATGATCTCCACCTCACCGCATGAATATCTATGTTGCCTCACCAAATATATGTAACCGACACAGGGCGGAAAGAATCGACTGGATGTCTTCTTGGTAGACAAGTTCCCGATGGACAACCGTTTATTTCTCTAAGCGCAAAATATTCCGCGCACGATACGATATTGGAACCGTTGCAAGGATTAAAATAAGGTCACGTTTTCTATTTTGCCGATTCAATAAAACAAACATATATGAGAGTTATAATATTTATTTGCTTTTGTTAATGCCGCCGGCATTTTTAGGGAGCTGTACAGGCGGCGAGGATAAAGAGTACGAACCCAATTACAGGGATCCGGAAGTGATCGTATGGGATTTTCTGCAAACCTTGCACGAGGTGGACGATTTTCTGCTGGCGGGTTTTTGGACGGAATATTATCTCTCGGCACCGCAGGCCAATGTAGCCGCGGCGATGAACGGTATTCTCGAAGAGTGGAGGTTCGAAACGGGGAAAAACGGGATGATAACGGTGAGCGACACCAATAACGAACAATATTTGGTCGATACCCATGGTAAAACCCTGCAGGATGCGGACGAAGGCTGGCATATCGAAAAGATTAAAAGGGCGTCCTGGGCTGCACGAACACCGAAGGAGTGTATTATATCGGATGACGTCGTAGGAAATTACAATGAGTAATTTCCCGAATGAG
>JAJBVJ010000256.1 GCA_020859875.1 Rikenellaceae bacterium | reverse complement strand
CCAGGTCGGAATATCCAAGGTCGTCGGCTAGTATAACGATGACGTTGGGTCTTTCGGCTGCGTTATTTTCACCGCCCGCCGCGGTGTGACTCCACGCAGCGCCACTACCTGCAAGGGCCAGCGGAACGATAAAACTTTTAGGGTACATAGTATACTGGTTAATTTTACAAGGGATAAATATAACTAAATTCCCGGCACGACAAGTTTTGGGTAGTCAATTGGCACAAAGGTGATATATATCGGTCGCATTTACATACAAAGCCCCGGCTGATTTGCCGGGGCTCGTTCTTCATATGGAATTTGGATCGAAGCCGGTAGTGCTACTGGAAAATATCTTTCCTGTCCTCCGGCTCACGCGGTTCGCCCGGTTTCAGAGCGGTATTTACGGATACAATTGTCACGGTAGATGAGACATAGAGGCCTGCCTGGTTGTAAGCCGTTATTTCTACCCGGGTCGATCCGGATGCAACGGATGTAAAACAGATCACATTGTCTTTTATCACACAGGTAACGACACCTTCTGTCTCCATCGCCGCCGTGTAGGTTAGAGCTCCTTTGTCGGGATCCGTGAAATAGTGGTCGAGATCGAGGGTTCTCGTCTCTCCTATTACACTGAGATTCACCCGGGGGAAGGCTTTAATAACCTCCGGCTGTGACGGCTCGGGAGTGTCTTCAGGTGTAAGCATAGCCGTGGCATCTATACCACCCGCTCCGAGCATTCCCGTATACCCCGCATTATAGTCGTAAAGTTCCGGGAAGGCGGTTTCGAGCATCCGCGCCTTCACCTTGTCCGGTGTGAGGCCCGGCTGCCCTACTCCGTAAAGGGAGACGTAGAGAGCGGCGACTCCGGATACATGCGGACAAGCCATGGAAGTTCCCTGAAAATAGCCGTATGAATTAACCACACGTCCGTTCGTGATGTAGGATATTGTACTCATAACCCCATGGGAACTACCGTATCTATCCTGGTCGCCTCCCGGTGCGCTAATGGTCACCCATGTGCCGTAATTGGAATGGCCTACCTTGAGGTATCTCGGGCCGAAGGAGGCAACGCTTATACAATTATCCAGCGATGCAGGATAACTAAGCGAACTTATGCCGCTGTTACCGGCTGCAAACACGACAAGGCCGCCTTTCATCGGACCGCTCTGATTGCCGTTCTCGTCCATCCCCGCATTCTCCACGAAATAATTTATAGCCGCTTGATAAGCGCTCACATACGGGGGTCTGTATCCATTGGGATAACCCCAGCTGTTCTGCGATATTACGGCACCATTGTCGGCACCATACTTAATGGCCTCCACGGAACCTACATAGTCTGCATCGTTTTCTCCGTCTGCCCCGAATATCTGGCAGCTCATGATCCGGACTCCGGATCCGGGAGTGCCGTCGCCTCCCGCGATACCGGCTACGCCCAGACCATTATTATTAACGGCCGCGATCGTACCGGCAACATGTGTTCCATGATCGTCGATTGTAATGGCACCGATATCTGAGCAGAAATTATACCCGTAAATATCGTCTACAAACCCGTTGCCGTCGTCGTCGTTACCTTCGCTCCCGTTCAGTTCGGCCTGGTTTATCCACATATTGGCAGCAAGGTCGGGATGGTCGTAACCCACACCTGTGTCTACCACGGCAACGATAACGTCGGGATGGCCGGTCGTATAGGCCCATGCGCCGTCGAGCCTGATATCGGCACCAGCCAGATAGTTACTCCCCCTTGTACCGTCGTTGTTATAATTCCATTGAACGCTGAGCATCGGATCGTTAAATCCGAAGGTGGAGCTATTGGTTTCGGCGCCGGCCGTAAAATCTGTTTCTTTTACCTCGACCAATGTGCCGCCGCTTCGTATTATCGGCACTACGGGTTCGATAAATTCGATAAATTCCGAACCGGCAAGATCGGTCGCTGCACGGGTTACGGAAATATCTTTATCGAATTCCACAACATACCATAAGTGCATACCTGCCGCACGGGTTCGCGGCTCGAATTTACCGGCATGTCGGAACAGGCGGCGCATACTGCGAGCACCTATTTCCGCCGCGATACGGTCGAGCGAAACAAGACCTGTACTTACCTCCGTATTTCCGTTCCGGGTTGTCGTAAGTTCCGATTCATCTTTGGGTTCCTCTTTGAGTTTTATAATTACTTTCCCCGGGATAGCTATATCTTCGGAAAATGCGGCAATCTTTGCAGATTCACTTCCCTCGGTCGTTATCACTTGTGGTGTCTGGTCACTCGTACAACCGTGTAGCAGAAGAAAGAACAAAGAAACGATCCCTATCGTAAATTTTCTCATAAGTTGCGTTTTAACCGGCGAGCGCCGGATTTGGATTTACAGTATTCACCTGCCGCACTTGTGCGGCAGGTGAACTGCATCTTATGCTGCCGGTCGCCTATCGGGGCGACGGTGCATCTTCGTGCCTGCTATCTTTGCACGAATGAAGTTTTAATTTCCCTGACAGCTGCCGATTTCTCAGCCGTGGCCGGGCTTTTAACTTTGATCTTGGTATTTTCCGGCATCGAATTCAGACCGGCCCCGGTACCCGAGATCGATATAGGATCGTTCATCGGAGCCAGCTGGTAGCGTTCCACGAAATATTCGGGATCGCCGCCGCTTCCATACTCGTAAAGGTCATAGGTGATATGGTATTTGGAAGAGGTTATATATCCATCCTGATCGGTATTGAATACCATACCTCTCTCTACCATATTCATATTTTCATCCCATATATAAAAACCTCCGTCGTAATCGGTCTCTGCGCCGGTAGCCGGATCGGTGAAGGTTACAATCAGTGAAATACTGTTCAGCCAGTTACCGTCATATTCCATCAAATTGCCCGGAGCTACTATTTCATTATTTTCCTTATCGTATGAAACCCTGAAGTTGAAATCCTGGACACCGAAGAAGTTATAGAATACATAATCGGCATCTAAGAGTATAATACCCCAGTAATAATACTCATGGTAGCGCAGATCGAGGGTCTTGGCAACGGGATTGCCGTAATAGGTGAAATCGTTATTGAAATCGCCATACCAATTCCATGAGTAAACCGCGGTAACAGGTGCCGGCGGAGTTTCGAACGGCTGGGTGGTAAGGGCTCTCTGGCCGCCTTCTATTTCAACGTAAACAATTGCCACATAGTCATTCGTAGGAGAGGTTAGAGAGAATTTTTCTTCGAATGCATCGGCATTTATGAGCATTATCTCATCTTCTTCCAGATCATAACCCTGCAACATGATGGCTTCTTCCAAAGTATAACCCCTTCCCAAGTATTGGTCTACAAGATCTTGGGTATAGATCGCAAACCTTCCCCATATAACATCGGCGTCTTTCTTTCCGATATGCATTACAGCGGATGTTGGGGTGAGATCGTACATGGTTATATCTACCCAGCCGTTTTCGGGTGCCGTGATTTCTTTACCGATCTCGAACTCTATAAAATTAGTCGGATCGGTGATCACCTTTACCGAGGCTTCGATAGTTATGTTGCCATATTGGTCTTCACCGCTGACTTTAAGGGTTACCTGCCACAACTGTTGCTCCCGCAGTTCGAGGATACGGGACGTTTCACCCGCGAGTGTCAGAACCTCATTACCGTCCCGCAGCGAGAGAACCGCATCCTGGGGATGGAAATAGCCTCTGCTCTCCTGGTTCACCTCCTGGTAGACCAACTCATTCTCACCCTGTGTTATAGTAGGAACGACCTCCGAGAATCCCCCTTTGGAATAAAGCGATTCGTCGTAAACGAAAAATACACCCGCATTGGCCTGCGTGGCTTCGAGTTTAATCCTGGTGTTCGTATTGGCCGCAACCTCGACGCCTGTTTCCACAGCTTCGTACATCGGGTCTTCAAAGGCCGGAACGAAGCCCTCCGGGTGGGATGTAAGTTTAACGGTAAAGCTTCCGGGCTCAAGGTTATCGATTGTGCCGTTGGGAAATTCGGAGAATTTACCGCTGATCGTATTCGACGGATCGGCTTCGTCCGTAACGTAAAGAGTAAATTCGTTTACATCCGCGGCGGCCCGGGTTAAAAATACGTTCGGATCGAGTTCCACATTCTGTGCGGAGGAGATCACGATAGCGCCTTTTCCGTCAGTCCTCTCGGGCTGGTCGGTCTGGCAGGACGACATTACTAAAGGCAGTAAAAGGCCCAAATAATAAATTTTTTTCATAATCAATAAATTCAGTTAAACAAGTGGCTCCATATGGTATTTCCATACTTTTTGCACATAGTTCACCTGCTCCATGTATGACGATGAAAGGATTAGGCGTATCCTCCCGGCCATTGTGCATGGTTGGGTCGAGGTATTGACAAAATAATTTCTAAGGGGTTACTGAGAATAATGCTCTGTAAAAACCATAGCCGGCGAACCGTCTATGAGAATCTTTTTACGGAAGAAAATTATGTAATCTAACTACGAATTTAATTTTCCGGGAATATTTACGATTGTATATTCCGATACCGCTACTGTTTTCCTCCTATTGTGTTGCATTCGCAATTTAGTACCTAAATATGAAATAAACAAATTTAATATCCAATTTTTCATCATTTTTTATAGTTTTTTTATAATTATTAATTCATATTAATTACTAATTGTAATTCAAACCATACATTCACACTATTTATTTAACAATTCGTCCCTTTATTTGGAATAGTAGAATTATGGATTAAACTAAGCTTGTTCCGTATTACTGCCGAAAAAATAGTGATCCGGGCCGGCCGTGGTAATCGCCGGAAATACACATTATGTAAATTATCTTATTTTTGTTTTCGATACCTAACTCAACGATTACCGAAAATGAAAAAACTATCGATTTTAGTTCTTATCCTGTCTGCCACCGCAGAAATATCTGCAGGCGGGAAAGTCACCGTGGTAGAGAGGCCCGATACCTGTGAAGCCCGCAATTCCCACTACGTGGGCAGTCGGGCGCCCCTTGCACCGCTCTACTTTATAAAACTCCCCACCGGAAGCGTACGGCCGCTCGGTTGGCTCGACAAGCAGCTCCGGCTTCAAAAAGAAGGCCTCTGCGGCCATCTGGGAGAGATAAGCGCCTGGCTCCAGAAGGAAGGCAACGCCTGGCTGGGTAAAGGCGGGGAGTTCGGCTGGGAGGAAGTCCCCTACTGGCTGCGCGGTTATTGCGCGACGGCTTACCTTACCGGCGACAATGAGATGCTCGACCAGGCGATGTTCTGGATCGAAAGCATCCTTGCCAGCCAGCGCGAAGACGGCTATTTCGGCCCGATGGACGAAACCCGGGAGCATCTCGACCTGTGGCCCAATATGCTTGTTCAGTGGATTATGCAGGATTATTACGAATACACCGGCGACCAAAGAGTTATAACTTTCCTTACCCGGTACTGCCAATGGCTGAACGAATATCCCGAGGAGAAACTGCTCAAACACTACTGGGAGAACAGCCGGGGCGGAGATATGCTTTGGAGCGTCCTATGGCTCTATAACCACACCGGTGATGGGATGCTCCTCGATTTGGCCCACAAGATCCACCGCAATACGGCCGACTGGACAAAATCCACCGAGCTGCCCAACTGGCACAATGTCAACATCGCCCAAGGGTTCCGCGAACCGGCCACCTACTACCTGGTTTCCCGTGATCCCTCGATGGAACGGGCAAGCTACAACGCCTTTCACCTCATCCGAAAAACCTTCGGGCAGGTGCCGGGCGGGATGTTCGGGGCGGACGAAAACGCCCGGATCGGCTTCGTAGATCCCCGCCAAGGCACCGAGACCTGCGGATTCGTCGAACAGCTCATATCCGACCAGATAATGATGCAGATAACCGGCGACACCTTTTGGGCCGACCACACCGAAGAGATCGCCTTCAACAGCTACCCGGCGGCTTTTATGCCCGACTATCGTTCTCTGAGGTATATCACGTGTCCGAACCACATGATAAGCGATACGGAAAACCACCACCCCGGGATCGACAACAGTGGGCCCTTCCTTGCAATGAACCCCTTTAGCAGCCGATGCTGCCAGCATAACCACGGCATAGGATGGCCCTATACGATCGAGCGCCTTTTTATGGCGACTCCGGACAACGGTCTTGCGGCCCTGGTCTATGCTCCGGGCACCGTAACCGCAAAGGTGGGCGGCGGCCAGCAGGTGAGGGTCAGCTCCGGCACCAACTATCCCTTCGAGGAATCCGTCAGGCTCACCGTCGAAACAGAAGAACCGGCGGATTTTCCCCTTTACCTGCGCATACCCGCATGGTGTTCCGAAGCGACGCTTCTTATAAACGGCCGCAGGACGGATATTGTCCCCGTAGCGGGAAAGATGGTGAGGATCGAGAGGAGGTGGTCGGACAATGACACGGTGGAACTGCTGCTCCCGATGAAGATCACCATGCGGAAATGGCAAGCCAATAACAACAGCGTCAGCGTCGACTACGGCCCGCTGACCCTCTCTCTTCGCATCGAGGAAGAATATATCCCCGCGGATACCAAAGAAACGGTGGTCTGGGATTCGAAGTGGCAGCCCGGCGCAGACGCCACCCAATGGCCCTCCTACAATATACTACCGGCATCGCCATGGAATTACGCCTTGGTGGAGGAGAATATTCCCACACTGGAGCGCCTCCCGTGGCCGGCCGACGAAAACCCCTTCACACTGGATAACGTTCCCCTTCGGTTCACCGCCAGGGGCAGGCTCGTTCCCTCGTGGAAGTTCGATGAATATGGCCTGGGCGGGGTTCTTCCGCTCGAGAGCGACCCTCGCGCGGACGAGGTGGACGAAATAACGCTGGTTCCGATGGGGGCGGCGCGGCTCCGTATCTCCGCTTTCCCCACGGCAGCGGAGTAGCTACCCCGACCGAAAGTAAAAGCCGGTGCCTTCGGGCACCGGCTTTTACTGTTCCCCACTGGCAGGTGATGGCGTATTTATTGCATCCATAAATAATTAAAACGACAATTATGAAAGCAGTAAGAATACACCGGTACGGAGATTCCGACGCCCTCGTTTACGAGGAGGCTCCACGCCCTGAACTCAAAGAGGGACAAGTGCTTGTAGAGATTATGGCAACGAGCGTCAACCATATCGACGTACTTATGGCTTCGGGCAAAATGAAGGATACCAAACCCCTCGAATTCCCATGGATCCCCGGGGTCGATTTTGCCGGACGCATCGACTATATGGAGGGGGAAACGGAAGGGTTCCGGGTCGGCGACGAGGTCTACGGCAAACTTTACCAGGGAAGTTATGCCCGGTACGCGGCAGTCGATAAGGGGACGTTCGCCCGTATGCCGGCAAATTTATCCTTCGCCCAGGCGGCTTCGGTTCCGCATGTCGGGCTCACGGCCTGGGAGTCGGTTTTCGAAAAGGGCCGTATCGAACCGGGCCAGAACGTCCTTATTCAGGGAGCGGCCGGGGCCGTGGGATCCTACGCGGTCCAGTTCGTAAAGCTGGCCGGCGGGTTTATCTTCGCCGTGGCTTCCGGCCAGGATGCCGAATATCTGCGGTCGATCGGCGCCGATGTGGTGATAGATTACAAAAATTCCGATTTTACAACCATCGCGAAGGATATCGACCTGGTACTCGATTTCGTGGGCGGGGACACTGCTTCCCGGTCGTTCCCGATCATGAAAAAGGGAGGCCGATTGATAAGCACCGTTGCCGAGCCCGATAAGAAGGAGAGCAAAAAATACGGGGTCGAGGCCGAATATATCTTTGCGGGGCCGCAGTTTCTGGACCTGAAGGAAATAACCGAATTAATCGAATCGGGCAAGGTGACCACCGACGTAGCGGATATATATCCGATCACCGAGGTAAAAAAAGCATGGGACATCTACAATCATAAAGAAAAACCCGAGAGAACCTATTCCCACGGGAAAATAGTCCTCGAATTGCAATAGCGAAGGCACCCGTATAACCGGTTATTTCTCAGGGCTCGTCCATGACAGCCTCCTTTTCTGCGGCAATTTGGAGGTCGTCGGCCTGCGATGTCATATCCCCGGTATTTTCCACCGTGGCTTCATACTCCTGTAAATCGATCTCGATGTAGGTCTGCTCGTCGACATCTTCGTCCATATCCTCTACGGCCTGTTCGGGGCGGCGGGAACCGATCTGCCGGTGGGTATATTGGCGTCCCAGTTCCGGAGCGTTCTGCATAAGCCGCGCCTGGATCGTTTCGCGTATCCCCGAGCGAAGGTTGTAACGGGTCTGCAGCAGCTCCTCTTCGCGGGCCACCTTAAACAGCTCCTTATATTTGCATTTTACGATCTTGAATTTGAAATCGTCCAAATCCCCTTTTATATCGAGTCCCAGCTTGAACGGTACGGGCGACTTGAGAACCGACACGTGGTAATCGAAGGTCATATCGAGATTATGCACACCCCCTACCGCCAGCTTATACCTGTCCATCTCCACCTTGAAGGGATATATTTCTACCTTATTGTCCTTAATGAGAAGGTCTACCGAGATATAGTCGATCAGGTTGCGCTCCTTATTTTTGAACATCAATTTCTTGGAAATCTCGGCAAAGGTCTCCCCGTCCATCAGCACCATATTCTCCCCGCTCAGATAGCAGGCGCTGTGGAGCGACGGGAACACGATGTTCATGGCGGAATCGAGGTCGCAGGTTGCCGTGATCTGGCAGTCCAGCACCCCCTCGAACGAGCGGAGCATGGGCAGCATCTCGTCCATCCGGGGGAAGAGTCCGATCAGATCTTCGACGATCACATTCTCCAGGTCTATTTCCAGACCGGCCGACGCACCGCGTTTGTCTTTGGCCGTATAGACCATCGTGAGGTCTCCCTGGCCGACACTGGATTCGAGGTGAAGTTTGCGAAGATTCACACTTTGGTTCCGCACCACGATCTCACCGTCGATATTTTCGAGGTCGAGTTCCCCGTAATCGACCTTTCGGGCCGTGGCTTGGAGTACAAGGTCGATATTCGCTGGCACAACAAAAATACCCTCGTATTCTTCCAACTCTGGTTCGTCGCCCTCTTTCACCTCCCAGCTCTCGATATCGTCTTCGACCACCGAGACCTCTTCCGGCACATACAGAGTACTCCGGGCTACGGCCCTCATCAACTGGTTGCAGTCTATATATCCGCTATTAACGCTCAAGGTTCCTTTCAGTACTCCTCCCCGCAACATGGCACCTAGTATTCCGGTGATCTCACCCCCGACAATAAAATCGCTCTTACCCAATCTGAGCCGGGCATCGGTCATACTCACTTTATCCGTATCGAAGCGCAGGGTGGTATTGTCCATCAGCACGGGCAGGGGGAACATGGATGTAAATGCCCGCATGGCATCGAATCTGACTCTGCCGCGAATTTCCCAGTCTCGAAGTATGCCGCCCCGGCTTTCCCCCGCTGCACCGGCCGTGCGGGCCGAAGTGTCTCTTTGCCGCGGCGGTGCACTACTATCGGACGGACGGCTGCGCCGGGCGCCCGGCTCGCGCCTCACCCGGACGGTCGAATCCCCCAGCGGTCCGGCTTCCCCGCGGGCCGCACGGGCCTGATGCCCCCTGCGGCGCATCGCATCCCGCCTGGGCATCATTTCCACGGTAAATGTGCTGTTGTCCATCGAAAGGCGTGTACGCGCCGGAACGTCGAAATACTTTACGGTGTCGACCTTTATTATCCCGGCGAACATTCCCTTTTTGGGATCGCTCGCCGAGGGCTTGATCCCGCCCGCGATATGTATCTTGCTCCCGGCCACCCATACCGAGTCCGGAAGCCGTGCACGTAAGGTTTCGACCCGGACATTCGTTGTGACAGGCATAACTTTAGTGGTGTCGAACGACCGTGAGGTTTTGGCCTCGAGCTCCAATCCGCCCAACCTCGTATTCATATCACCGCCGTAACGGACGCTCATGGTATCCACCCTCAGGGTGGCGCTTATAAGGTCGTTGTCGGAGAGATAGCGGCTCTCCCGGCGAGTGGTGTCGGCGCTGAATTCCACACCTTTCATAAAGAGGCTCATTCCCTGCGACCGGTCTGCCAGCAGCATCCTGTCCACCGAGAGCCTTCCCGCGGCATTCACCCGGGCAAAATCTCCGTTCAGCACCTCTTCCAGTCGGAAATCGGCTTCCAAGTCCGCCTCCACTACACCTTTGACCGTTAACGAATCGGGATTGAGTATATCCTCCATCATCGCTTCCATGTCTACCCTGCCGCTAAGTGCAGCGGATATGTAGGGGTCGGTCATAAGCCCGGTTACCTTACCCCTCGAATTGAACGAGGTGTTCGTACCCGTCATATCGAGCCGGGCGAAGGTGAGATACGATGCGGCCGGGTCGGCTCCGCTGATTAAAAGTTCCAGATCGGTATCGAGCCTCTCTATTCCCCGCCTGGTGCTCTTATCCAGCAGTGCCGCCTTGTCCAGTACGCAATGGAGTTTTATCTCGGGGGTTACGGCCTCGCCCACGGCGCCCCTGACGGTCCCCGCCAGTTGCAGGGCCCCTTTGGTGCTAATATTCTTCTTGTTTTGAAGGTATTGTTCCGGAATAAAATCGAGCAGGTTCGAGATGTTGTCCACCTCGGTGGCGAATTCGACGTCGAGAAGCAGGCTATTATCCTGGAACCCGACCTCTCCGTCCGCAGAAAAGGGAATATCGT
>JAJBVJ010000110.1 GCA_020859875.1 Rikenellaceae bacterium | reverse complement strand
GGTGTGGGGGTCGCCTGGAATGCAGAATGCGGTATGGTCGCCGTCGAGGGCGAACTCGGTATGTGCGTCTCGTATTACAAAATATTTCAATTCGGACTGGTCCGGAAACTCGTATCTGAATCCGAGCCCGTCGTCGAACAGCCGGAAGCGAATGCCCATAAGCCTTCCGGTATCCTTCTGCCGAAGCAGTATGTATAGCTCGTTATAGTTGTTACGGATAAACCGCTCCTCACCCCAGACTGTCTCCCAAGTCTCGTCGTGGGTATCGTGCTCGTGGGAGATGACTTCGAAATTTTCGCGTAGGTCGGCAACATCCCCTTTTAGCGTGAAACCCAGCTTTCCGGGCAGTAAAACGTCATGGGATTTGTAGCGGAGGCTGTATACGGGTTCGCCTATTTCGGTAAGGCAGAACTTTAGCGTTAGGTTACCGTCGGGAGAACCTAACTCTTCTGCCATTAGCTTAGGGTGTATAGCCAGCAATACCAATGCACAGGCCATCAGTCTTTTCATTTGTATCGAGAATTTTAATTTATGTGGGTGCAATAATATGATATAAAAGTAGGAAAATATAGCAAACGGGCCAAATAAACCCGACCGAATCGGTAACATTACCGAAATGAGACTTAGCCGAAGAAAAGGTAGGTCAGCAGTACGGCCGCGGCCATACCGGCAAGGTCGGCCAAAAGGGAATATGTGAGCGAGTAGCGTATTTTTTTGATCGCTACCGAACCGTAATAAAGAGCGATAACATAAAATGTGGTATCGGTAGTACCCTGCACGATACAACCGAGCCGGCCCACCAGCGAATCCGGCCCCGAATGCTCCATCGCATCGATCATCAACCCACGGGAACCGCTCCCGCTCAATGGTTTCATTACCATCGTAGGGAGCGCTCCGATCCACTCGGAATCGGCCCCGCACAAGTTAACCATATGCGCCGTCCCCTCGATCAGGTAGTCCATGGCTCCCGAGGCGCGGAATACACCGATGCCGACCAGAATGGCGATCAGGTAAGGAATAATCGTTACGGCGGTTTTAAATCCCTCTTTG
This sequence comes from Rikenellaceae bacterium, assembly GCA_020859875.1. Taxonomy (GTDB): domain Bacteria; phylum Bacteroidota; class Bacteroidia; order Bacteroidales; family Rikenellaceae; genus WRDF01. The sequence goes on along the minus strand of JAJBVJ010000110.1, from coordinate 9,568 downwards.
GCCCCGTCGATGAAAGTCTCGTAAACATTGATCCCCCTGCGAACACCGGCCGCTATGAATCCGCAGATAACCACCACGAGCAGGATGTTCGAAAAAAGGGTGGCGTAGCCGGCCACCGTCTCCCTGTCCCCGGATCGGAACAGTAGTACCATGCCAGCGACAAAGGCGAGGATACATGCAAACGGGATCATAAGTGCCGGATGCCACAACTTTATCCGCTGGCGCAGGCCCACCAGTGTTACGGCTACGACGGTCGAGGCCAGCGTCGCCAGCATAATGGGCACAAATACGTCCGCCGGGTTAGCCGCCCCGAGTTGGGCGCGGTACATAAGTATGGTGATCGGTATCAAAGTGAGGCCCGAGGCGTTGATGGCCATGAACATAATCATGGAATTGCTGGCCGTATCCCTCCGGGGATTCAGCTCCTGGAGCTCTTTCATCACATTTAGCCCGATGGGGGTAGCTGCATTATCCAGTCCGAGCAGATTCGCCGAAAAGTTCATAAACATACTTCCGACCACCGGATGGTCTTTCGGGATCTCCGGAAACAGTTTGCCGAAAACCGGGGCGCCGAGTTTGGCAAAGGTGGAGATCACCCCACCCTTCTCTCCTATACGCATGATGCCGAGCCAAAGGGCCAGAATCCCGGTAAGACCTATGGATATTTCGAATCCGGTACGTGCCGAGTTGAATGTTGAGTTCACGATATCGGTAAAAACCTGTGCATCGCCCCAAATCAACGTCTTTACGACGGCTACTGCCAGTGCCACAAGGAAAAAACCTATCCATATATAATTCAATGCCATCGGACTATCCTGTTATTTTGTGAGCCTCGACGGGGCCGTTTCCTGCACCGTATCCACCACCCGCCTCAGATTGCCGCCCAGTATCTTTGCAATTTCTTTTTCTGTGTAGCCGCGGCGGAGCAGCTCCACGGTGATATTTATTATCCCGTTCGCACCGTCGCATCCCGGCAACCCCCCGCCACCGTCGAAATCGGACCCTATACCCACATGGTCGATACCCGCAACCCGAACCGCATGGTCGATATGGTCTGCGGCATCCGTTATCGTCGCCGTGCCATCCTCTTTCAGGAAGGGCCCGTAAAGACAGATCTGAATGACTCCGCCGGCTCGGGCCAAAGCCTGCAGCTGGTCGTCGGTAAGGTTGCGCGGATGGTCGCAGAGGGCTCTCACGGAGGAATGTGAGCAGATGACCGGCGCCTTGCCGACCCGCAGAACATCGAAAAAGGTGGACTGTGCGGCGTGGGAAAGGTCGATTACCATACCCAGCCGATTCATCTCCCCGACGACTTTGCGCCCGAAGCCACTGAGCCCGCCGTGCTCCGGATCACCGACGGCCGAATCGCAAATATCGTTTGCTCCGTTGTGGCACAGGGTCATGTATACGGCTCCCATCCCGTGTAACCGTTGCAAATTTGTGAGGTCGTCACCTATGGCATAACCGTTCTCGACCCCCAGGAAAATTGCCTTGCGCCCCTGCCTTTTGAGTGCCTCCGCGTCGGCGAAACTAAAAGCGAGCCCCGCATATTCCGAGTTCGCTTCCAGATGCCTTTTCGTAATCTCCAGCATTGATACTGCCTTCTCGAAAGCCTTTTTATGTGATATTTCATCCCGGCCGCCCTGCGGAATGTATGCCGCCATGACAGCTGCATCCAGCCTACCCTCCTCCATTTTAACGAGGTCTACCCGGGCATCCGGATCGCGGCGCCCGAAATCCATTTCGCGGCTTTCGAAAAGCGTCGGAGTATCACAATGCGAGTCGACGGAGAGGTTATGGTCGTGGATTTTTTTTGCTTTCCGGAAGATAGCGGCCTCATTTATAAAGCTGCCGAAAAGTGCCTTCATCTCTTGGCACCCTCCCTCTGCCGCAAGATTTTCGGGGTGCCACTGAACCCCCATTATTCTGCGGCCCGGGAAGCCCTCTATCGCCTCGACGATCCCGTCGGGGGCGGCAGCCACCGCCCGGAAACCCTCCGCTAACCGCCTTACCGCCTGGTGATGCCGGGAATTGACCCCGATGACTTCTTTTCCGATTATGGTGGCAAGGCGCGAATCCTTTTCGATATTTACCGGATGGCAGGGTTTCTCCCTGGGCGACAGTACGGAATGATCGAGTGGCTCTCCAGGGTATTCGGAGGGTATATCCTGCCATATATCACCCCCGAACGCTATATTTATGACCTGCATACCGCGGCAGATTCCCAGGATCGGTACCTGGCGGTCGGCTGCAAGCCTCAAAAGAAGGAAATCGTATCCATCGCGCTCCGGCACCACCTCGGCAATACCTTCCAGGGTTTTTTCCCCGAAATACTGGCCGCCCACGTCCGCACCGCCCGTAAGGATAAGTCCGTCGATAGTGTCGACCGTCCGGCGGAGAATCTCCGCGTTCGTAGTTGCCGGAATAAGTACCGGGACGCCGCCGGCCTCACCCACGGCTCGGATATAGGCCTCGTGCAGCCGGGAGGTCTCCTCGGCGATATTGACCGAGAGCCCGATAAGAGGCATATTCGCTCTTTCGCCTTTGGGGGCCAAATGATCGGTGGCCGTTTTGAAATCTGTGAAACAGGGTTCCATACCGCCTGTAAAGTTAAGGATATTCCGCGGGTTTTGTATCTTTGATTCCCGAATGATATTTTTACAGCAATAAACTATGACAGAATTCCCCGAGTGCCCCGTATGCGGTGCAGACAGCGTCTACACGGACGGCTCGTCATTGATATGCCCGATCTGCGGGCACGAATGGAGCGGTGAGCCGTCTCCCGAGCCGGACAGTGTTCCCCGCGACAGCAACGGCACCGAGTTGCGTGACGGCGATGCGGTGACCGTAATCAAGGATTTGAAGGTAAAGGGCTCCTCGATGGTGATTAAACGGGGAACCAGGGTGAAGAGCATCAGGCTTACCGACGATCCGGATCAAGTGGATTGCCGAATCGACAGCAGCGGCATAGTGCTAAAAACTTGCTTTCTGAGAAAATAGCTATAAGGATGGGATTTTGCAAATTCTAATGGTTTTCTAATACCCACGCCATTAAATCTACACTATTTTTGTCCGGGGTTAAGTGAAACGATTATTAGCAAACCTATTTAATAAATTATAGTCCGGGGCTACCAGCCGGGCTTTTTTATAGGTATAATCTATCCCGCTGGCATTGAAATTGGAACTGTTACCCTTAAACAATGCCATGAAAAAAATATTACTGATCTCTTTAGCCGCTGTCTTTGCGGCCGTATTGTTCTCCTCTTGCGGGACTTCCACCAAAGTGGTCTCTTCGTGGAAATCGCCGGAAGCCTCCGGGGCCGCCGGGAATAAGATTCTGGTACTGGCCATGATGACCGACCGCGAAGCAAAAGACTATATCGAACGTACTTTGGCTGCCGATCTGTCGGCACAGGGTATCGCCACAACGACCGGCACGACGGAATTCGGCCCGCGCGGATTCGGCAACCTGACGCAAGACCAGGTGAATTCGAAACTTTCGGGCGAAGGCTTTTCCGCGATTATGATAATCTGCCTGACCGACAAGGATAAGGAACTGAATTATGTTCCGGGCACACCCTACGTTAGCCCCTACGGCACCTATTACGGATATTACGGACGTTACCGCTATATGTGGGATACGATATACAGCCCCGGATATTATACCACCTCGACGACCTATGTTCTGGATGCCGACCTCTATACGCTTCCGGAAGACCGGCTGATCTATTCGGCCCAGACCCGCTCTTACGATCCGGCCAACAGCCAGTCCCTGGCTAAGAGTTTCGCCGAAGAGATAGTAAGGGATCTAAAGGGGCAGAATATAATCTGATACAATCTGATCATAAAAGATTCCCGGACTTCTGTCCGGGAATCTTTTTATCTTCTTCGGTGTAGTCCGCACTCCTTATGTTCGGGGGATTCCCACCACCACCGTCCCGCGCGGATATCCTCACCCGGCTCGACGGCACGGGTGCAGGGTTCACACCCGATACTCGGGTAACCGTTGTCATGCATTTTGTTATATGGAACGCCGTGAAGGGCTATATATTCCCGCACCTGCTCTTCAGTCCAATCTATCAGCGGACTCAGTTTAATAAGGTCGGTCGCCGTATCGAGTTCGATGAGCTGCATGGCGGTGCGGGTAACCGACTGCCGGCTCCTGAGACCGCATATCCACACATCCAAACCCGCGAAAGCCCGTCGGAGCGGCTCCAGCTTACGCACCTCACAGCACCGCTTGCGCTTTTCCACACTATCGTAAAAAAGATTGATCCCGCTACGGGAGACCATCTCCTGAACCCGGGCGCAATCGGGAAAGAAAACCTCTATGCGGGTATCGTATTTACGGTCGGTCTGCTCGATAAGGCGGTAAGCCTCGGGGAATAAACGACCGGTGTCGAGGGTGAAAATCCTCGCGTCAGGTTTGATCTTGCAAATCATATCCGTGAGAACCTGATCCTCCATGCTGAGGCTGGACGAGAGGGCGATCTTGTCGCCGAAAGCCTCGAGAAAGTACTTTAGAACCGTCTCGGGTGCAACGTCGGCGAACCGCTCGTTCAGTGTATCGACATAATCCTGCTTTTTCATACTTCTTTGTGTTCCAGGGTTATCATTCCGGCCCCGCAGGTCTCGAATGTATCCTTGTCCACGAAGATAAGGCTGCCCGTGGTGCGGTTCCGCTCATAATCGTCGAAGACAAGCGGCTGGGCGGTACGGATAGTAACGGTAGCTATATCATTCATATTCAAGTATGTAACACCCGTTTCAAGTCCGAGAGTATTGACATCTATCTTGTTGCCTATACTTTTCACTATCCCGACCGTTTCCCGGGTGGCATGGCGGATTATATATTTCCCCCCGACGGCGAGCGGATTTTCGTTGAACCAGCATACCGTCATCGTTACATCTTTCGAGACGGCCGGCTGGGTCTGGTCGGTGGCCACTAAAATATCTCCGCGGCTAATATCTATATCGTCGACAAGGCATATGCTCACGGACTGGGGCGAACTGGCCTGGTCGAGTTGGCGGTCGGAGTGAAAAATCGAGGTTACGACGGAGGTGCGTCCCGAAGGCAGGACGGTAACTTTATCGCCTTGGCGTACTACTCCGCCCGCAATCCTGCCGGCATAGCCGCGGAAATCGTGGAAATTGTCCGACTGAGGGCGTATAACATATTGCACCGGGAAACGAAAAGCGGACTCTGATCGATGTTCCACATGGGTGGTTTCGAGAATTTCCATAAGTGTCCTACCGATATACCACGGCATGTTATCCGAAGGGGTTACCACATTATCGCCCAGTTTTGCCGAGATGGGGATGAATTTTACATCCGGCAAAGCCAGCCGCGAAGCCATTTGTTTGTAGCTCCTGCGTATCTGGTCGTAAACCATTTCCGAAAAATCCACGAGATCCATCTTATTGATACATACCACAATGTGTTTTATATCCAGCAGCGATGCGATGTAAGAGTGCCTTACGGTCTGCTCCACGACCCCGTTGCGGGCATCGACAAGTATGATCGCAAGGTCGGCTGTGGAAGCGCCCGTGACCATATTTCTCGTATATTGGATATGGCCCGGGGTATCGGCGATGATGAATTTTCGCCGCGGGGTGGCGAAATAGCGGTAAGCCACATCGATCGTAATGCCCTGCTCGCGTTCCGCGCGGAGGCCGTCGGTCAGCAGGGCGAGGTTCACTTCGCCGTTTCCCGCACGCTCGGATGCGCTCTCTATGGCTTCCATCTGGTCTTCGAATATGGACTTGCTATCGTATAGCAGCCGGCCTATCAGCGTACTTTTCCCGTCGTCCACGCTGCCCGCAGTGGTAAACCGCAAAAGCTCCATATCGAGATAACCGGTTTTATTTGAAGTTTCCATAACAATTCGTATCTTTTAATTTATAACAGTACCACCTCTGATCCGCAATCCCGCTCGCGGCATGAGTAAATAATTCAGGAAGTCATTACATTGGGAATTTACAACCCCGTTAAAAATATCCCGCGATCTTACGGTCTTCCATTGCGGTTTCAGAGCGTTTGTCGTCGGCCCTTCCACCGCGCTCGGTTATACGGGTGGCGGCGATTTCATCGATTATATCGACCATGCTGTCGGCCTGGGAAAGTGTCAGTCCCGTACAGCTTATATCCCCTATTGTGCGGCAACGAACCCGCCGGCGCTCGACGGTCTCATCCGGCCTTAATTTCATGCAATCTTCGGCTGCCAGCCATTGGCCGTCCCGATAGAAAACGTCGCGTTCGTGGGTGTAATAGATGGATGGCATCTCGATATTTTCCCGGTAGATATATTGCCAGACGTCCATCTCGGTCCAGTTGCTTATCGGGAAGATGCGGAAATGCTCGCCCACATTCTTCAGACCGTTAAAGATGTTCCAAAGCTCCGGGCGCTGGTTCTTGGGATCCCATTGGCCGAATTCGTCGCGGTGCGAAAAGAAACGCTCCTTTGCCCGGGCCTTCTCCTCGTCACGGCGTGCGCCCCCTATGGCCGCATCGAACTTATATTTCTCGATGGTGTCCAGCAGGGTGGTGGTCTGGAGTTTATTGCGGCTTGCGTTGTAGCCGGTCTCCTCCTTTACGCGCCCGGTATCTATCGACTCCTGGACGGAGCCCACGATCAGCTTTGCCCCCAGTCTTTCTACAAGGGCGTCCCGGTACTGGATGGTTTCGCGGAAATTATGGCCCGTATCGATATGCAGGAGCGGGAACGGTATGCGGGACGGGTAGAACGCTTTGTAAGCGAGATGGGTTACCACGATCGAATCCTTACCTCCCGAAAAGAGGATCACGGGGCGCTCGAACTGGGCGGCAACTTCACGGAGAACATATATCGCTTCCGATTCCAGTTCGTGCAGGTGTGTAATTTTACCGTCTTTCATATTTCAATGTCATATTTTTTGCGTAAAGTCCCGTCGGGAAATTTGTCAACTGAAAGCCCCCGAGAGGTACTTTCGGGTCAGCTCGTGCTGCGGGTCGTTGAAAACATGCCGCGCATCTCCCGCTTCGACCACTTCGCCCAGGTACATGAATATCACATGGTCGGCTATCCGGAGCGCCTGGCGGAGGGTATGGGTGACCATCACTATCGAGTAATCTTCCCTGAGTTTTACGAACAACTCCTCGATAGTCTTGCTCGAAAGGGGATCGAGGGCGCTGGTAGCTTCGTCCGCGAGGATAAACTGCGGCTCCACGGCCAGGCTGCGGGCGAGGCACAATCGTTGCTGCTGGCCTATGGAGAGCCTTACGGCCGGTGTATGGAGCCGGTCTTTCACTTCGTCCCACAGCCCGGCGGCCTCGAGATAATACTTAACCACCATGCGGAGTTTTTTACGGTTGCGAATCCCGTGAATACGGCACCCGTAGGCCACATTGTCGAAAATGGACATCGGCAGCGGGCACGGCCTTTGAGAAACCAGCCCCATCTTGCGGCGAAGGCGGGTAAGATCGGTGGTACCACCCACTATGTCCTCCCCGTTGACTACAACCCGGCCGCTGAGCCGGCTTCCCTCTACCGAATCTATAAGGCGGTTCAGCGTCTTGAGCAGTGTGGATTTCCCGCAACCCGAGGGGCCGATTATGCAGGTTATTTTCTTATCGGGAATAGTCACGTTTATATCCTTCAGTATATGGTTGTCCCCGATAAAAACATCCAGCCCCTCGACCGCTATTTCCGTCGGATGGTCGTCCCTCAGGAATTTATAGTCAGGCCGGAACAGGCGTGCTCCGGAAGAAGCGGCCTTTCCGAAATATCCCGGTGCCCGCAGTTCGCTATCCAGGGCGAGCGAAGAAAAGAGATTTCTCATAGTATCTTGTTTTTTGAAAAGCGGTTGGTTATAAATCTTCCTGCAAGGCTCAGCACGAGCACGATCAATGTAAGCACCAGAGCGGCAGCGTAGGCCCTCTGCTGCACCTCCCGTACGGGGCTGCTGATCTGGAAAAAGACTGCAAGGGGAAGCGTGGCGGCGGGCTGTGAAAGGGATGTAGGTATACTGTCGGTATAGCCCGCCGTGAACATCACCCCGGCCGCATCCCCGATGGCGCGTCCGATGGATAGCAGGGTCGCCGTGGCGATCCCGGGGGCTATCTGACGCAATACCACCTTGAGGGTCTCGAACCGGGTCGCTCCCAGCGAGTATGCCGCCTCGAGTATATCCCTGGGGAACTGCCGCGCCACCTCGTCCATCGAACGTATGAATATGGGGATTATAAGAAGCGTTACGACAATGATCCCACCCAGCAGCGAAGTCTTCAGCCCGAAATATATCATTATGGTAAAACCGAATGCACCGTAGACGATCGACGGTATACCGAAAAGAATATCGTAGGCCAGCCGGGCGACATAACCCAGCTTAGAATTGCGTTTGAGGTAAACATTCAGGTAAAATACCACCGGGATGCTTATAATAAGACCGAGCATTGTCGAAGCACCGACTATATAGAGGGAGCCCACGATCGCGTTCAAAAAGCCGCCCTCTTTGCCGATATAAAACCCGCCGCCGGGGAGCTTTGTCACCATATCCCAGCTCATGGCACCCCACCCTTTCTCTACGATCGTCCATACAATGCTCAGTACAAAGCCGAAAACCATAAGCATCGCGGCTACCATAAACACCTTAACGGCTTTTTCCTCTATGAATTTGGCTTTCATCACCTGAATGTTTTTTCGATGCGGTACAAGATTATCCGCGAAATGAGGTTGAACAACAGAATCACCACGAAAAGTATCAGTGCGGCGAACATCAGTGCCGCCTCGTAATTGGGCAGTGAGAGCATCTCGCCGTAATTATTTGCTATCAGTGCAGGTAGCGGATAGCATGCATCGAGGAGCGAGCCGGGTATTTCGGGCAGGTTGCCGCAAACCATCATAACGGCTATCGTCTCCCCGAAAGCCCTCGAAACGGCAAGAACCACGGCGGCGATTATCCCCGGAAAGGTCTTGCGCAGCAGGACGAATTTAGATGTCTGCCACTTTGTGGCCCCCAGCGATGCGGAGGCCTCGCGCAGTTCGGCAGGAACCGAACCGAAAAGTTCGATGAATAGGCTTACGAGCAGCGGAAGGATCATAACCCCCAGTACGATACCGCCGGCAAGGACGGTATATCCAACCGAGAACTCCACGAACCAGGGTGCTATACGGTCGGAAATCAGGGGAACTATCAGAAGTGTGCCCCACACCCCGTAGATCACGGAGGGCAATCCTGCGAGTATGTCCAGGGCGGGGAATACATATTTTTTAACCGCGGGTCGCGCATATTCCGTAAGATAGACGGCAGTGAGCAACGCAATGGGAAGCGCGATCAGGATGGCCAGGCCCGTGACCCATAGAGTACCCATTATAAAGGGCAGGAAACCGAACTCGTTTTTGAGCGGCTTCCAGCTGCTCGAGAAGAGGAGTTCTCCGAGGGTATGCTCTTCGAAGATGGGTGCCGATTTCAAAAAGAGACCCACCGCCATTATAAAAACGAGCAAAAGGGTGGCGATGGTCAAAAAGAACATCACTCCCCCTGCCGTCCTGTCTTTCAGTATGCGAATATTCAGCATAAACGATTATTC
>JAJBVJ010000005.1 GCA_020859875.1 Rikenellaceae bacterium | reverse complement strand
GTATATGCACATAACTCCCCTCGAGATCGTCGGCAGCGTAGTAGCGGTACTGCTGCTGCTTTTTATTGCTATCCTGACTTTGGTGGCCTACACTCCAATCCTGAACCTCATACCGGGATATTCCGGCAACCGTACCCGTACGGAAGTGATTGAAAATATCATAAAAGTCGACTCGATACAACGCAGGCTCGAAGAATTGCAAGTATATTACAGCAATGTGGCTCTTATAATGGAGGGCAAAACCCCGATAATACGCGACGTTTCGCAGGCGGGCGACTCACTGACCGCAACCACCCCACAGACCGTGCCTCCCAGCCGCGAGGATTCCATCCTGCGTGCCCAGCTCGAAGGAGAGGGGCCATACGGATTGTCCAATGTGATCGCCGCCCGCCAGCAGGTACGGCCCGGGATCGAGCTGATGGCACCCGTGCGCGGGGTCGTAACCGAGAGGTTCGATCCGGCGGAAAACAGCTTCGGGGTAAGGGTAGCCACGGGGCCCGGACAACAGATAATGGCCGTTACGGACGGAACGGTAATAGGTGTTACCTGGGCAATGGACGAAGGCTACGTCATACAGATTCAGCATCCCGATAACCTTGTATCGGTCTACCGCAATGGGGTCGTGTCACTTGTGCGGCCGGGGACTCGGGTGCGAAGCGGAGAAGTTATAAGCGCCACCACGGAAAGCGAGGCGGCCGACTTTCTTAATACCCAGTTCGAATTCGAGATGTGGCAGAACGGTACGGCGGTCGACCCCGAAAACTTCATTGTTTTTTAACCCGGATTATGGCCTTACAAGACCCCACGGCAGGGATGCCGAAATCTGTTTTCGGCCAAAAGAGACTCGCCGTATTCGGTTCCACCGGCTCTATCGGCACCCAGACCCTGGACATTATCCGCCGTTTCCCCGACCGTTTCAAAGCCGTCGTCCTCACCTCGAATACCCGCTGGAAGGAGCTTGCCCTTCAAGCGGCCGAATTCCTGCCGGAATATGCGGTAATAGCCGATTCGAAATATGGTGACAAACTCCGGAGCGCTCTTTCCGGAATACCGGTCAAGGTGCTTACCGGCTCCGACAATATTGCCCGGATTGCCGGGGAATGCGATGCGGATATTGTCGTTAACGCCCTGGTAGGATTTTCGGGGCTTATGCCCACAGTAGAGACCCTGCGCAGCGGCAAAACGCTTGCCCTTGCCAACAAGGAGAGCCTCGTTGCAGGCGGGGAGCATGTGATGCGGCTGGGAGAATCGAGCGGAGCGAAAATACTTCCCGTCGACTCGGAACATTCGGCAATATTGCAATGTCTCACCGGTGAGACGGCTCCGGTGAAAAAGATAATTCTTACGGCTTCCGGGGGAGCACTGCGCGAGGTACCGGTCGATCGGCTCGACCGGGTTACCGTCCGGCAGGCCCTCTCCCACCCCAATTGGGAAATGGGAGCCAAAATAACCATCGATTCGGCAACCATGGTAAACAAGGGGTTCGAGGTGATCGAAGCCCGGTGGCTGTTCGGCCTCGCTGCGTCGCAAATAGAGGTGGTGATACATCCCCAGTCGGTCGTACATTCCATGGTAGAATTTGCGGACGGGGCCCTAAAAGCCCAGCTCGGCACACCCGATATGCACCTTCCCATCCAATATGCACTTACATACCCCGAGCGGTGGGAAACACCCGCCGGCGGTGGTTTTAATATCGCGGATCTCCGCGAGCTCACCTTCTTCGAGCCGGACGCGGAAAGGTACCCTGTTCTATCGACCGCCTATGCCGTGCTGGAGCAGGGGGGAGACCGTGGATGCGTTCTCAATGCAGCGAACGAAGCGGCCGTCGGGGCATTTCTCGACGGACGGATAGGTTTCCGCGACATAACCCGCACAATCGACCACTGTCTGTATAGCATGGCTTTTTCAGATATCGGCTCTCTCGATGACATTATACTCTGCAACGAAGCTACCATTGCAAAAGCCAACGAATATATCTCCTCGGTGAGATAATTACCGTTAAAACCGAAACTCATGGAAACACTTATCAAAATATCGCAATTCATACTGAGCTTCTCACTGCTCGTCATAATCCACGAACTGGGACATTATCTCTTTGCCCGGATGTTCGGCATCCGCGTCGAAAAGTTCTATCTTTTCTTCAATCCGGGATTCTCCCTCCTTAAAAAGAAGATCGGCGACACCGAATACGGAATAGGCTGGATCCCGTTCGGGGGTTACGTAAAGATAGCCGGGATGATCGACGAGAGTATGGACACCGAGCAGATGCGCCAACCGGCCAAACCCGACGAGTTTCGCTCCAAACCGGCGTGGCAGCGGCTTTTGGTAATGCTGGGCGGAGTCATAATGAACGTTATCCTCGCTCTGGTCATATATATCGGTCTGAGCTGGCATTTCGGGGACGAATATATCGCTACGGAAGATGTAAAGTTCGGTTGGGTATTCAACGATCTGGGCCACCAGGTCGGTTTCCGCGACGGCGATATAATCCTCAGTGTCGAAGGAAAACATATTCCGGACGCCTCTATGGTCTTCGTGCAGATCGCCCTCACCAAATCTGCCGAGGTCACCGTTCTCCGGGACGGGCAGGAGCTATCGATTACCGTTCCGCAGGAGGCGATTGCAAGTCTTTTGAACAGTCCCGATTTTATGTCTTTGCGTATACCTTTTGTCGTGAGGGGTGTAATTGCAGGAAGCGGTGCCGACCGTGCCGGGATATTCCCGGGGGACTCGCTGGTTGCGGCCGACGGGACGCAGATGCTCTATTTCGATCAGTACCTCGAATATATCGGTTCCAGAAAAGGGGAGACTGTCGAGCTTACCCTTTATAGGAACGACCACGGGGAGAAGGCACCGATGACCCTGGAGGTGGAAGTCTCCGAGGAGGGAAAAATCGGTCTCGAACCCTACAACATCACCCGGTACGTACCGCTTCAGACAAAAAAATACAACCTGCTTACTGCCGTTCCCGCCGGGTTCAAAAGAACCGGGGCGGAGATCAGCAGCTACTGGAAGCAGATAAAACTCATCTTTACACCGAAAACAGAGGCATACAAATCTCTCGGGGGGCCCATCGCTATTTTCCAGGTATTCCCGCACTTCTGGAGTTGGGAGGTATTCTGGCGGCTTACGGCATTCCTCTCGCTGGTACTCGCCGTAATGAATATCCTTCCTATCCCGGGCCTGGACGGAGGTCACGTCATGTTCGTTATCTATGAAATAATAACAGGCCGCAAGCCCGGCGAGAAATTTATGGAGTATGCGATGTTGCTGGGCCTGCTGCTGCTTTTCTCGCTCATTATCTTCGCTACGGGCAACGACATTTACCGGTTTTTTATAAAGTAACGGCGCCGCGCCCGCTTCCCCGGCTATACATGGGAACAGGCGGCCGCGGAATCACTACCCGATAATATTATTACCAACCCATACTTATCCAACCATGAACCATAGTTTCGGAAGCGACAACCACTCCGGTATCCACCCTCTAATATTGGAAGCCATCGCCAAAGCCAATACGGGACATGTTCCCGCCTACGGAGACGACATTTACACCGCGGAAGCAAAAGACACCGTAAAAGAGATATTCTCGCCCGAAGCCGAAGTATACTTCGTATTCAACGGAACGGGTGCCAATGTTCTGGCTCTCAGGAGCATCACCCGGCCTTTCAACGCAATATTCTGCGCCGCCACCGCCCATGTGTGGGAGAATGAATGCGGTGCGCCCGAATGCCATACGGGCTGTAAATTCATAGCCCTGCCGAGCACCGACGGCAAAATCACCCCGGAACAGATGGTTGCTCACCTTGCCGTGAAAGGGAATCCACACCACAACCAGCCTGCGGCGGTAACGGTCGCCCTATCGACCGAAGTCGGTACACTCTATACCCCCGCCGAAATAAAAGAATTGGCCGATTTTGCCCACCGGAACGGTATATACCTGCATATCGACGGGACACGGCTGGCGAATGCCGTGGCGGCGCTCGGCTGCACGGCCCAGCAACTTGTGACCGATACGGGGGTCGATGTCCTTAGTTTTGGCGGCACCAAGAACGGGATGCTGGGCGGTGAGAGCGTTATATACCTAAATGCCACACTCGGCCGTGATGCCGGCTACGAACGCAAGCAGCTCATGCAGCTTAACTCCAAGATGAGGTTCACCGCGGCACAATTCGAAACCTATCTGAAGGACGGGCTATGGCTCGAAAATGCAAAGAGTGCCAATTCGATGGCCGCATACCTTGCGGAAAGGGTGTCGGAGATCGACCGGGTGGAAATCCCCTACCCCGTACAGACCAATATGGTCTTTGCAAAAATACCGGAATCTGCCGTCGAACACCTCTCCCGGAAAGGACTCTACCGCAATGTAGACCCGGCCAACCCGCGGGTGCTTCGGTGGGTGTGCTCGTTCGATACCACCCGGGAAGACGTAGACCTGCTTATAGAAGAGCTAAAAGAATCCGTAAGATAAAACCGGCAAGTATGGCGAAGGTAAAAAAAGCCTTTTTCTGCCGCGAATGCGGGAACGAGTCGCCCAAATGGCTGGGACGGTGTCCCGCCTGCGGACAATGGAATACTTTTACCGAGGAGATAATCCAGCGGGGATCATCCTCACCGTCGACCTCATTCAAGCCGAAAGCGGGGGCCGCTCTTCCGGTTCCGGTAAGTGAAATTCAGCGGCAAGAGCGGAGCAGGATCGACCTTGGCAACGGGGAGGTCAACCGCGTGCTCGGTGGCGGCATGGTCGGCGGTTCGCTCATCCTGCTCGGGGGCGAACCGGGGATCGGCAAATCGACCCTCAGCCTGCAAATAGCCCTTTCACCTAACGGGCTCAAAACTCTTTATGTGTCGGGTGAGGAGTCTGCCGAGCAGATAAAGATGCGGGCCGACCGTATCGGGATCGGCAACGAAGATTGCCTGCTCTACTGCGAAACCAGGCTGGAGAGTATCCTTGACCAGATTAATGCCATTCAGCCGGATCTTGTTATAATCGACTCCATCCAGACAATCTATTCCGACATGCTGGATTCCACGCCGGGAAGCGTTTCCCAGGTGAGGGAGTGCGCGGCAACCCTGCTCAAATATGCAAAGACGAGCGGAATTTCCGTAATAATTATCGGGCATATCACAAAGGAGGGTGCCATTGCCGGGCCGAAAATACTCGAACACATCGTGGATGTTGTCCTCCAGTTCGAGGGGGACAACAACAATATATACCGTATCCTGCGCGGGAACAAAAACCGCTTCGGAGCCACCTACGAGATAGGTGTTTTCGAGATGGGAAGCGGCGGCCTGCGGAGTGTGGACAACCCTTCGGAGATACTTCTCACCCACTACGACCAGCCGCTGAGCGGCATCGCCGTTGGTGCGGCGGCCGACGGGCTCCGCTCTTACCTGATCGAAACACAGGCACTGGTCTGCAATGCGGCATACGGGACGGCCCAGCGCTCCTCTACCGGCTACGACCTGAAAAGGCTCGGGATGATGATCGCGGTACTGGAAAAACGTGTAGGGATGAAAATGTACGCCAAAGACGTATTCCTAAATTTCACGGGCGGTTTCAAAATTTCGGACACAGGCTTGGATCTTGCCGTAGTGGCCGCAATCGTTTCCTCCTATTTCGACCGTCCGATAGCGGACGGGGTATGTTGTGCGGGGGAGATAGGCCTGTCGGGCGAGATACGCCCGGCGCCGCGGAGCGAACATCGCATTTCTGAGGCGGCACGGCTGGGGTTCGGTCGGATAATCGTCTCGGGCTATCTGCGTAAAGCGATGCCCAAGCCGCCAAAAGGAATCGAGATAACATATATAAACCGGATAGAGGAGCTGCCTAAAGCTATATTCGGGGCTGTGGACAAGGAGTAAGCCTACCGGGAAATATCAACAACAAGGGCCGCAGAATGCGGCCCTTGTTGTTGAGCTACCTGGATTCGAACCAAGAAAGGCAGATCCAGAATCTGCAGTGTTACCATTACACCATAGCTCAATACAGATATTAAATCTCCTGCAAATTTATTGCATTTTTTAAAATGTTCAAAATTTTTCGGGCAAAATTTGGCGCTTCGATCGGTATGTCCCGGCCGGGCCGGGTTAATATGCGGCCTGCTGGTCTGCCCAAATAACCTGGTAGGCCACCCATGCCCACAGGTTCGCCCAAAATCTGTCTACATCCGTGCTGACGGTTCCCGAGTATTCGGCCGTCGAACTCATTTGTGCCGTCTGCCAAAGGCTTGCATCGCCGTGATATACGACCCTTCGGCCTTTGTCTACCCCGACCACCATCGACCCCGCAAGATTCGAGTGGGTTATCAGGGGTATAATGTCGTCGGTGTAGGATTTCGCGTATCCGAAATAATTGTCGGCCACCTTGAAATTTATAGCATTCCCGCCCGTGGGAAAGGGCCCGCCGGTGAAAAATTCACTGTTGGCCGAGTTTATGGGGACTGAATAAAATCCTCCCGAGTCATTTATGTAATCCAATTTATAGGAGCTTGCGGCTATCCGGTTATACCACCAGTCCACATCTCCCGAAAATGGGCCGTTCATATCCTGGCGGATCAGCGTGGGCGAGGTCTGGTCGCCGTCGCCGCCCATAATGAGCACCCGCGATGGACTCGCCTCGAGCCACTCCATAATTATCCGGGCTGAATATTCCGATATATAATTATCATTTGCAAGGTAGAGTACATCGCATGCGAACAGCCACGAGCGTACCTGATGGGTGTAGGAGTTCGACCCGTCGGCATAGCGGAAATAGTCCATCCCGGGAGAAACGGTGAAATCGAAGCCGGAGAAGAAATCGACAGTTCCCGAAACGGAAAAATTATTGGCGTTCGACAAAACCCTGCGCATCGATGCCCCGTCACCGACGGTTGTCATGCCGCCCAGGTTACCGGATGACCCCGCATGGACTGACAGCACCCTTATCGACCGGCTGACGAATTCCTTGAAATGGTACTGCGTAACGGCAATATCAAAGGTCCACGAAGCATACCGGACGACCAGCCGCGATTCAAAATTATCGGGTGTCAGATTATCGTCCAGGGTTGTAATTATGATATGCGACACATCGTCCTCGTCCCCGGGATAATTTACGATCCGCACCTCGAAGTGGTCGTCGCGCAGGCTCCCGGTATCGCCCAGACCGATAACCTCCGAGGGTGAGTTCTCGAAATTTACGGTGTAGGGCACGGACGCCTGGACGTGGAGCTCTTTTTCCGCATCCTTTTTATACGGAAGGTAAAGTGCACGTGACGATATTCCCAGGTAATTATCGCCGTTCGCGATCATTTCGGTGGTAAAATCCTCCCACATCTGAATCTCCGTGACGATAGTCGTCGAGCGGTTGTTCGCCGCATCGTCGGGGTCGTCCCACCCCCTGCCCGTGACTTTAGTGACCAGGAAAGAGTACCTGTAATTGCGCAGCACCTGCCCGTAGGGATGTCCCGGCTGGCCGGAATCGAAATCTATCCGGTAGTAGGAAGGTTCGGTATCGAGGTCGTAATAACCCCCGACCACTATACAGGCTGTCCCCTTCAGCTTTTGCGCTTCATCGAAAACGGGGTCGCACTCGGCTAAACAGAGCCCCTGAGCATTCACCGGGTCGAATGTATGTATGCCGTATTTTTCCAGAGTATCGGCTCCGGCCGGAACCGATGGGGCATCGACCCTCGGGGTTGCCGACGGGCTGAGCGCCGAGGCATCCGGTGCGGCCTGAACGGAATTTCGGCCGCGGTATACATACAATTCCGAAATCCTGAAATCCTTTGACAAGGCAGGATCGAGCCGTGCCGATACATCGACACGGGCCCAAGCCCTCAGCATGGTTGCCGACAGTGTGCTGCTCCTGCCCGTATCGAGGCCCGGAAGGGATATCTCGCTGTACATCGGGATGAAATTCGCCTCCGGGTCGAAGGCCGCTACCACTGCCGAGCGGATACTCTCCTCGGTTTCCCCTGCCGCGGGTGAATATGCCTCGAAGGCCTCCCCGTAGTTGGCGAATATAAGGAGCTTTATCGGTACCGCCGAGGCTTTCAACAGTGCATAAAAAGTGGTTTTATTATTCTCCCCCGGCTGAACATTCTGCCCGTCGACCATATATTTGTAAAGGTAACTGCCACCGCTCTTCTGCTCCAGGACTACAACCTTGATATTCCCGATCCCGTACTGATCGACCCCCGTACGGGTCATACCGCCCCGCGGGGCGGTTACCCCCGGTGTCCGTATGGTAAGGCGGACTACCGCCTCGTCCGTATCCATGCCGCCACCGCCCGCCTGGTCCTTCGTGCAGGAAGCGGCGGTAAGGAAGAGCAGTGCAAGTATGATAATATTGCCGAGCCGGCAAATATTCCGGCCAGTAGTAAAAGCCATAACGAGTATAAATAATATATAATAATCGGGTCGAGGTGAAACAGGTTACCAGAGAGGCCATTGGTAGACCTGCCTCCAGCCGGTGATCTCGATATACATTTCGATGCCACCACCGCCAAGTTCTATAAGGACATTTGTGGTCATGCCCGGGTGTAATTCTATCATATTACCATCCCTGTCCCGGGAAGCGCTGGCCAGCAACACATCCCCATCGCCCGAAGTCCGGAACAGGTTGACTACGACCCCGTCGTCGGGGCCGCTGCTCTGCATGCCGGCAGAGTGAATCATAAGGTACGGCTCGGGCGATACCAACTGCCCGCTTTCGAACTTCCCCGTTTGCCGTACGCGGCACGGCTCACCGTTTGGAACTCCGGAAAAGCCGTAACCGTTAGCCGGGGAATCGATAACGAAGTAATATTTTTCCTCGTTGTAATCTTCCAATCCCCTTGCGGTGACGTGCAATTTGGAGTTCTTCTGGGTAAGTACCACTTCGTCCCGCCCGACCGCACGGGTCGGGGTCGATAAAGTCCTAAAACCGAAGAAAAAGTCGGACGGCGAACCCGAATATCCGTCGCCGTCGACGGCCAGCGTCATAAAATCATGGCCGAGTTCGTGTCCATGCGGGTCGTTGCGCACAATATCCCCGCCAATGTCTCCCCATGCGGAGACCTGCACACCTTCCACTTCAAAGTCCGCGAAGACTATCGGACGGCGTGCGGAAATTTGCGCCCCGTCCAATATATACGTTGTGATAAACCTACCCCCGGCATCAAAAAGAGCGAGTATAACCTCTTCGATCCCGCCGGATCCGGTTATATCCCGACCGGTTTCCACGTCTACGATCTTTACGTAAAGGAGCAGCTCCTCCTCCTCCCGATCATAACATACATCGCGGTCGTCCCTGATACAGGAGAATGCGGTAACGGATGCCAGAATCGGGATTAACGCCCGGCAAATATATCTGCCGGTTGAAATTAGCCGCTCGTACATATAGATAATACCGTTTATTAGGGGTGTTTCTCAGGCCCGAAAGCGGCAACCCTGCGGAAATGAATCCACGGGTTCCGCCACGGCCGGTTCTTCTATTTCATAAAAAGATAAGGCTGGGGTGATATGCCGCCGGCATTACCATTCCACTACCTGGGTGGGCGCGGTGTACCAGTCGTTTACTATCACGTCCACTTCGAGTTCGGCCTCACCTTTGGGAATTTCCGGGCCCGGAGAACCTCCCAGGTCTTTGATCCTGAATTCGAGGGTATAGGAGGTGTTCATTTTAACGAGCATCCGGTCTTCGTCCTTTACTTCGACGGGGAAATAAACCACATCGCCGTAGTACTCTCCGATAAGGGTAAGCATGGTGTGGTGCTCTTTACCGTCGGCGGCTACACCGTCGTTGGGCAGCACGTAGAAGAAGTTGTTGTAGGTGCGGGTCTGTCCGTCGGTAAAAGACTGTAAGGCGGCATCGAATTCGTCCGTAAGGTAACTCCTTTGGACGGTGGATGCATTGTCGCCGCCGGTGATACCTCCGTAGAGAACCCCGTCGTTGTCACCCATAAACCCGGCGTTACCCACCACTTTCTGCATTGTAACCCCTGTCAGCCTAAAATTCTGCAGGTCTTCCGCAGAGAAACCCAGATCGGGATCGGGTGCCACGGTCACTCTCGAAACCTTAACTTTTGCGGCAAGACGGTCGATATAGACGGTCTCCCGGTTTGTACCCTCTGCGAGCGAGACGGTTTTCTCCCCGTACATAGCCATCCCTTCGCCGCTGTCCACCTTACCGAACTCCTGTGTGTCGAGGTCGATAAAGTTAACGGCCGAACGCAGCTCGCTGTAATTGCCGCCGACCGATATATCGATGGCGGTATTTGCAATGACCACCACCCTTTTGGGGGTTGCGGTGTTAAGGTCGGGTATGGTTACCGAGAGGGCATTGCCTGCAGGGCTTCCCTTCGCTTCGAGGCGGCCCGTATTCGCATTAAAGACATAGGCGGTGAAATTGTTGACGATGTTCTCTTTCTCCGTGAGGTCTTCGACGGCCGACTGGTCGTTTTCGTCGATAACGGCGCGGGTCGTCCTGCCGGCCAGAGAGATCGTAAGGGTGGCTTCTTTCCCCGGGTCAGGTGTCTCGTCGTTATTGCTGCACGATGCAGCCAAAGCCGCGAGAGCTAAAAAGCTCCCAAATAGGATTCTTTTCATCTGTAAAATAATAAAATAAGATTAGCGTAAATGTTAATTATCGGGTATAATGGAGTTTAATGTCGTTCGGACAGTAGTTCCGGCTTTGTATACGATAATATGCGGGTTGTTATAATCCTTTGGAGCGAACCGATACGGAATAATTATATAAAACGTAAATA
>JAJBVJ010000253.1 GCA_020859875.1 Rikenellaceae bacterium | reverse complement strand
GTATGGTAAATATACATGCTCAAAATCGGGACTATTTATTTATGATAGAGCATGCGGTGAAGGCTCCATCGGGTCATAACACACAGCCCTGGCTTTTCATAGTAAACGAGGATTACATTCAAATCCTCCCGGATTATGATAAATCTCTGCCCATAGTCGATCCTAATAACCGGGAATTATTTATCAGTCTGGGATGTGCCGCAGAGAACTTATGTATTGCCGCCTCCCAAAGGGGGTATCATACCGACCTGAGTATTTCGGAAGAAGGAATAATTACTATCCACCTAAACAAGGACGAAAATGTCCAACCGGACACATTATTCGACCAAATTACTATTCGTCAAACCAATAGAAGCATATATAACGAACGGGTAATTTCTACCGATCTGATCGGACTTTTGAAAAGTGTTTTTAAAACATCGTCGGTTAATGCCTATTTTTATAAGAACGGCACAACGGAATTTAACTCGATTACCGATTATGTTTTGGCAGGAAATGAAACTCAAATGCTTAATAAAGAATTTACAGATGAACTTAAATCATGGATACGGTATAATAAGAAGCATCGAGACAAAACGAATGACGGATTGAGTTATGCCGTTTTCGGCGCTCCTAATTTGCCACGGTTTATTATCGCACCTATTATATCGAGCCATTTAAAATACAAAAAACAGAATAAAGTAGATAGGAAAAAGATAGCGTCATCCTCTCACTTTATACTTTTAACCACTCCCGATAGTACCCCGTGCGAATGGATAAAACTCGGTATCGTTTTGGAGAGATGCTTACTGAAAGCAACAGAATCGGGAATTGCACACGCTTATATGAACCAACCTATTGAGGTCGAGGAATTATCTGAGGGGATTACCCAAACACTTAATATCCCGAATGAATTTCCAGCCATATTATTACGGATAGGATATGGAGAGATACGGCCTTATTCAAAAAGAAAGGATATACACGAGGTGATTTTAAGTGAATAAAAGCAAGGAGGAGTTTTTATCCACTATGTAATTATGCCGCTCGGCTTTCACTAATCTTTTTATTCTTATGCCAAAGAAAAGAATAATTTGCAATACCCGATCGTCTCGAACTGATTACTTCGGTCCGGCTTAAAGTCCACTGACATTACCTTTTTCCCTGAATTTTCAACAAACCAACCGTAGAAAAGGGCGGATAGTATTCTGAAACGTCACGGAGTTTGTAATGTTATAAATTTGGTAAATTTATAATAAACAAACATCCACTATTATGACGAGTTTTAGATTTTATTTCAGGCCCCCGACAGGTGAGGGGCCGGCCTTCGGGACACTTTACGTCCGGATAATCCACGGTCGTAAATACCGGGATATAAGACGGAGTCGCTGTATCTATCCCCACGAATGGGATGCGGCGGCCTCTTGGTTAAATTTAACCGGTACAGACAGCCCGGAACGACTCCACCGGCTACGGGAGATCGAAGCCTCGATGCGGGCCGACCTGCATCATCTGGAGAGGATAGTTAAACGGTTATCCGTGGCCGGAGAGTACTCGGTCGGGAATATTGCCGATCAATTTCTAAAAATCGATGTGACCGATACGGTTTTATCCTTTGCCACAACGGTAGCCCGTAATCTCCATCACGATGGCCGTGTACGGACTGCACGAGCCTACCGCTCGGCGGCACGGAGCCTCATTATGTTCAATGACGGACATGATATGTTGCTGGGTGAAATAACCTCTCGCAAGATGCACCTGTATGAGCGATGGCTGTTAGACAGGGGACTTCAGATGAATACCGTATCTTTCTATATGCGCAACCTCAGGGCGATATACTACCGTGCAGTCGCGGCAAAGATTATTTCTCCGACTGAAATAAATCCTTTTGAAAGTGTCTATACGGGTGTATATGAGACGCGCCGCCGCTCGCTCGACCGGCAGGATATAAACGCACTTGCCGGGTTGGAGAAAAAAATTTCCGCCGCCGATACACGGCTCCGTTCGGCTTTGCTTTACTTTCTTTTTGCTTACCACGCACGCGGTATGTCCTTTATAGACCTTGCACACCTTAAAAAGAGCGATGTAAAAAATGGATCAATAATATACAAACGTAAAAAGACAGGCTTTTATATCGAGGTGAAGGTTACCAAACCTATGAAAAGAATAATGGACGGCTTCAAGTCGGTCACCAAAACCTCACCATTTGTCTTCCCGATTATCGACCCGGCGGCGGCAAACCATCGCCTGCAGTATGAATCGGCACTCAACCGCCAGAACAAGGCCTTGAAAGAATTGGCTGGGTTGGCCGGTATCGAAAATAGCTTGTCGACGCATGTTGCGCGACATACATGGGCCACGCTTGCCAAGAGGATGGGATACAATGTATCTTTGATTAGTGAGGGTCTCGGACACCGCGATACGAAAGTGACTTCTATATACCTCGCCTCGTTCGAACGGTCGGCACTTGATGAACTCAGTGTAAGGATGTCGAAAGCAGTTGTAGCGGCATAAAAAACCGTCACTGTGAAAGTGACGGTTTTACAAGCATACGGCTCTTAAATCGAAACAAATGTAAAAATTAATTTCTATTTATGATACTAAAATCATAATAAATTATCTTTTAAAGTTACAATCTTCATCAGATCAACCCATCTTTTACTAACCCTTTTCTCATTCCATCTTCAACCATGTTTGCCGGACGTTTTAAACGCCACGTTACTTTCCGTAACCTAACGGATTAGTACGGTGTGAAATAGCATTTGCTAAAGTGTGCCGTATGTCACTTTCACAGTGACAGTTACCAAATGGCCTCCTAAAGCAGCAAATGCAAAACGACGATAAAATATTATTCAGCCGGCGCTTCCAGAGTATTTACGAACATCTGGGGACGTTCAGCTATCTCTATATCGGTAACGGATGTAAAGGAATCAACCGGGATGCCTTTGTATCCGACACTGCATTTTATAGGACCGATACCCAGTCGGTTTTATACCTGTTGGAAAATCACCAAATAATTTTCAGGCGGGACGGCCTGCTGCATCTGAACTGCCGCAAGTTTTTCCATATGACGATGTGGGATTTACTACTGCTTGCCGAGCCGTGGCTAAACGGCGATGCACCGCCCGGCGAAGAAACCGGGTACCGGGAACTGATACACTTTGCCCGCAGCGAAAAACTATGCAGCGCTTTATCCAATCTATAAACAACCGCTCTGCCCCGAACGATAAAATATAAGCCCCAAAGATATATAATATGAAGAGAGCCCTACTTATCCTCGCAGCATTACTTCTGCCTTTTACAATCCAAATTCTTTCCGCCCAACAGGTCGGGATAAAGACCAACGCCCTATATTGGGGGACTACTACCCCGAACATTGGTGTGGAAATAGCGTTGGGTAATAAACTGACATTCGATATAACAGGATCATATAATCCGTGGCGTTTCGGTAGTACGGAATCCAACAAGAAAATACAACACTGGCTTGTACGGCCCGAGGTTCGGTTCTGGCCATACGAGAAATGGGACGGCCACTTTTTGGGCCTACACGGGCTGTTTACCAGCTATAACGCGGGCGGGGTAAACATACCGCTGGGCGGACTGGCCAACCTGAAAGAGAACCGTTATGAGGGTTACGGAGCCGGGGTCGGTTTCTCTTACGGCTACCAGTGGTTCCTTTCGCCACATTGGAACCTGGAAGCGACCGCCGGGCTGGGCTATGTCTACTATAACTACGAGCGGTACGAGTGCCACAGGTGCGGAGACTTTATCGAACGGACGCACAAGCACTGGCTGGGCCCTACGAACGTAGGCGTGTCGTTTATCTACATGATTAAATCCAAACGGTTCTGACGATGAGATATATTTATACTACACTATACCTGCTCGTTACCACGAGCATATACGCCCAACAGCCGGAAACCATAACCGGTCGTGTGGAACTGGGCGACGGACGTTTTGTGATAGAATCATTTACGGCACATCTTGTCGGCGACTCGCTCTATGTCGAGATGGGCGATCTTAAACTTATGGACGGGGGAAGTCCTACCACATACCGCTTTGCAGTACCGGCGGTGTTCGCCGTGCCGGTCAAGGCACAGACACGACGGCGCATCGATCCCACCGAATATGCGGGACAGATGAAAGTAACGGTAGTGGAACTTTCAGAACAGGACAACGAACTGGTTGTCGGCCTCGATATACGGATGCGGGGGGATGTAATGAACCGCCGCCTCAGCTATCTGCTTATTCCGGAAATGGTCGCGGGCGACAGTACCGTAACCGGAGCCGGACTTCTGGTAAACGGCCGGGGCAAAGACCAACTATACCGCCGCCGTCAGAAATTTCACCAGCCGAGTCTGCTTGATAAATTGCCCGATATTAAAATAGCCGTCACCAATTATACCGACACCCTTGTCAGATACTCGATGCGCCTCCCGTATGAGATATGGATGGATGAGGCGGTGTTGGATATCCACCAGGTGGTCGGTTCACCGGCGGGTAAGGAGCAACTCTATACCATCGCCTCGGCCGGACGGGTTAAACTTCAGCCGCGCGAGCCATACGAAGTGCAGCCACAAGTAAACTTTATTTTACCCGAGCGCGAAGAAAAACTGCGCAAGATGCAGGGACAAGCATACCTCGACTTTGCCGTAGGGCGGTCGGTTATAGTGCCGACGTTCCGCCGCAACCCGGAGGAACTCGCCAAGATCGAGGCCGCCATACGCAAGGTACAGTCCGACGCCGACGTGCAGATAACCGGGCTGTTCGTCGAGGGTTACGCCTCGCCGGAAGGAAGTTACGTAAGTAACGAGAGGTTGGCCCGGGAGAGGTCACAAGCCCTCGCTAATTATATTACTCAGAATTTCGGAATAGCGGCAGATCTGATAAGTGTAAGTTCCACCGCCGAAGACTGGGACGGCCTGCGGATACTGGTCGAAGAGAGCGACCTGGTGCGCAAGGCAGAGGTACTTGCCATAATCGATTCAACGGACGAACCCGACCGTAAGGAGGCCCGGTTGAAAGCCCTCGGCTACCCGTGGACGGCAATGAGCAGCGGGATGTTTCCGCAGCTGCGCAGGGTAGAATACCAGATAGACTTCTCGGTCAAGGACTATTCCGTGGAGGAGTCCCGCTCGCTTGCCGCCCGCATTCCCGAAATGCTTTCCCAGCGTGAACTGTTCCTGCTGGCCCAGTCTTACCAACAGGGAAGCCCCCAGTGGGAAAACATCTTCGAAACCATAATCCGCCACTACCCGGACGATACCACAGCCATTTTAAATTATGCCGCCGTACTGCTCGGCCGCGGGGAACTGGCTTCGGCCAAACGCCACCTCGACCGGGTTGCCGACCGGCCCGAAGCCGCCGACAACCTCGGGGTATATTACCTGCTTTCGGGCGACCTCTACACCGCAGAAGCCTATCTGCGGCAAGCCGCCGCCGACGGTAGTGAGCAGGCCGCCCATAACCTCACTGAACTCGAAACCAAACGAGATGATGATTTCCGTATGCAACGATATAAAAACAACAACTAATTATCTCACAGTTTAACCAACATCTAAAAATTATGAAATTAAGAACAATCATGGTGGCTGCCCTTGCAGCCCTGACACTGGCCGCCTGCTCGAAAGACGACAAGGGAGGCGGCTCCGCGGAAGGAGAAAAGACAACCTTCGGCCTTTCCATTACCCTACCCCAGAATATGGGATCCAGAGCTAACGGCACCCAGAATGCCACCGCAACCGAAAGTTACATAGGTGATAATATCTATATCTATGTTTTTAATACGGATGGTACCCCCGCGGACGGAGATGCCTACAAAGCACTGAGCCTGTCTTCGGATTTCCAGAAATCGGGAAATACATACACCCTTATCGACGAACTGGACAGCAAATCGGGAGATAAAATTATCTATGCTGCGGCCAATGTTCCGGCGGCACTTGTCATAGCAAACCCGTCGAGTGAGGACGATCTGCTTGCCGTGGTAAACACTTCCGATCTTATCGATAACAACGGATATATAACCATGTTCGGAAGGGTCGAAGCTACGCTCGGGGTTGTGGCTTATGAAAACAACGTCGAAGTGGGTCTTGAACGCACCGTTGCCAAAGTCGTTGCAACCATAGACGACGCTATTGCCGACCCGGAATTTACCGTAACCTGGGACGCAACGACAAATACCGAAATGAAAATAACGGTAAAGGAATTCTTCGTGGTGCAGGATGCCTATAAAAGCTATTTCGCCCCTGCTTTCTACAATAACGGCTACCGCAGATCTCTTATCGGGGAGGTAGCCGACGTTGCCGATGTACTGAACGTCTATGACCACTACACCACCAACCTGCCGGTGTTTAAAGGTATAGATACCGACAAGCCGTCGGCCAGGGAAACAATCGACGGATTTTATATCGGCGAGAACATACCCAACGGGAAAAAAGTGGTGGCCCGTTACAATAACACCACATATGCTTATGTCAAGACCAGTCTAGCACTCGATGCCACGGCGGTTGTCACCGGGAACAATATTGAATATACCGGCCCGGGTTTGGACGGTACCGAAGCTTTTACACTTGTGAGAGTCGATGGCGGTAGTGATTACATTTGCCTGCCGGGTAATAATAAAAATGATATCCTGGCAAAATTGGATGCAGACGGCATCGATCATGATTATATCCATACGTACGATTTTCTCGGAGGCTATGTTTATTACCGCGTCTTCCTCAATAAAGACGAAGCTTCCATGGAGAAGTATAACGTTTACCGTAACCAGTTCATCAACATCGTTATAAACGGTATATCCGTCTCCGAAGGAGACTTCGGGAAAGGCTACCCCGATACCGACGGCGACGGCGACCTTCCGATCGATCCCAACAATCCCGACAAAGGTGAAAACCCGAATCCTCCCGGAGGCGGTGGTGACGGCGGTGATAACGGTAATCTGACCGAAGACGACGCCACATTGAAAGTGACCATTTCCGTGAAGCCGTGGGATTATGCCGAAACCGAAATGGAACTCGGCGGCGACGAATTTTAATCTGATATAATATTCCCTGATCATGGCCTGTTCCGCACGGGCAGGCCATGATTTTTCCCTATCCTTTTTTAATGCCGGGCGGAAGGCCCGGACAGAAAAACCGCAATTATATTTTCCACCGGAGACGGTACCATCAAAGCATCTGGCGATGAAATATATATATTCCATATTAAGGTCTCTGTTCCCCGTGCTGGGAATGATCCTGTCCTTGCAGTCCTGCCTGAAGGACGACAGGAACGATTGTGCGGAAGATGTTCCCAACTTGCGAATCTTAATCGAAACCCTCGAAGGGATATCCCGTGCAGGATCGGAACATTACAATATCGATAACGTGTTCCTCTATATCTTCGACATGCAGGAACGCTATGTGGGAACTTGGCAGGGCGGCGCCTACACTCCCGGGCAGGAGTATGCCGTCGAGCTGGAGATCGATCCCGGGATATATCATTTTATAGCCTGGACGAACCAAAACATATCATACGCCCCGAGCGGCGATCCGGGTTCCGCGGACGAGCTTATAGTGGGCTTGCAGTATCCCGAAGACGGGAAGATAACCGACGATATGGCAGACCTTCACCACGGTATGCTAACCGATGCTCATGTTGTAGCAAACCGGAACAATGAATTTACGATAACGATCAAACCCGATACCTACCGTCTTAACTTCACCGTCGGGGGAATTCCCGCCAGCGGCGACGATTACAGTTTTACGGTTAAGGATAACAACACACATTACCTGTTCGATAATTCCATAGTGGAGGGAATGAACGAGGTTGAATATACCCGCACTGCAAGGTTTGCAGACGGGTTGCTGAAAGCATCCATGAAAGTCCTGCGGCTTACCGAAGACCGCACACCGTTGTTCGACTTCATGGACCTTACGACCGACGAGAGCCTCTATTCGGGCGATCTGGTGCAGATGATCAAAAAAGCTTACGCTGACTCGGGCCAGAGGGTCGACTTCGACCGCGAGTTCGAGTTCGATATAAAACTGGAATTCGACGAGAATCTCGGTCTTACGGTTTCAGTAAACGGTTGGGATTACAATGGAAATCCTACCGAATTATAATAATACAATATGTGACCGCGATGAAATATAATATATTGGCCTTCTTTCTCATTTTGTCGGTTTGTAACCTTGCTTCTTCATGCGTGGCAAATAAGGAGAGAGGCGGCACCGAAGAAGAAGAGGGGATACCTGTTACAATTACCGTATCTCCCGCCCATACCCGTGCGCAGACAATCGAAGGGGACGAAGCCGATTACCAGGTAGAGGATATTTACGTACTCGGTTTCCACACATCGGACAAAACACTGGCTTTCCGGGAACATATATCCTCGCAGTCCGACTTGGAAACAGGGGCCGTGATAAACGTTCTGACGGGGAATTTCACAGTAGTCTTCATTGCCAATGCCTCCCTCGACGATTTTCTTCCTGATGCGATAGAGGATCTTGTACCGGGGCAATCCAAACTCGACGATATCCGTGACCGCGAATTTTGTTTCTGGATCGATGCCTTGTATTGGGTCCCCGGAAACCTCAACTTGGTCCCTATGGCATGGGTGTGCGAATATGTTATCATCACCGGTAACGACCAGCTTATATACCAGGGTAAACCGGTTGACGGCGTGTGGGAAGTCGAACTTGAGAGGCTTGCCATCAGGGTAGATCTTACCCTCGACCTTACGGCATCCCAGATGGCCAATTTCAAGCATATAAAATTCGACAATTTTCCCAACCATTTCACTGTCATAAGTGGTATGGCGGATAATTCGTCGACCATAGACAATTTGCAGTACAGCGCTGCAACCGATAATCAAGATTATTCAATGCAGCTTGGAAACATTGTGCCACTATCATCGGGAGATTACGATTACCGGATAAAATACCCGCGGATAATTCTGCCCGAAAAGGTTTTCACCCCGGCGGACGACAAGGATGAGGCCGTGGTGCTCTCGGCCGTTATCGGTTCGGAAACCTTTCCGGGACGAATCGGGTGCGATCTGCCGTTCGATTATACCCTTCCACGCAATCTTTATCTGGAAATTTATGCCACGGTCCGCCCGGGGGAAAAACATCTCGATATAGAGTTGTTGGTCAAAGACTGGGAAACCAAAGAACTTTATGTCGATTTTAACGGCGGCCCGTATACCCTTTTGGTGGATGAGGTGGATGTAGAGGTGCCGTGGCAGACGGGAGAGGTAGAATTAAAGGTCGAAACGGATTACCCCTACGAATGGATGGCCGTTCTTTCGGACGATCCGGTAGAACCCGAGGGTTCCTCACCCCCGACATGGATTAATGCTCTCGACTGGAACGGGCCGATGACCTCCGACCGGACCCTTACGATCGGGTTTTTGGATAACCCGGATGCTTCTGAACGAACGGCATACCTGCATATAACCGCCGGGCGGTTTACGAACGTCGTCCGCATCGTGCAGGCTCGATTCAACATAGCCGAATTTTTTGCCAAGAGCAACATTATCATGCTGCCCGATGAAACTTTATGGTTTGCGGAGACGGAGCAAGACAATGTGACGGTTCCGGCGAATGCTCAGGGACTAATGTTCAAGTTCGGTTCGCTTATAGGTATAAACTACGACGCTGGGGCCGGCAACCTGACGTTTGCATCCGACCATGTGGTATTCACGCCGATCGGATACACCGCACCGTCGTCATGGATATGGTCAGATATCCCGTCCTATTCCGGGTTTAACCAGGTGGAGGATGAGTTCGCGACGGCTTATCCCGAGTCAACGGGTAACCTCGGCTACAGTATAACTGACGGGATAGGCGATATCTGCCGCTACATATCCGACCAAGGCTGGGTTCAGGGCCGATGGCGGATGCCGACCTCTGCCGAGTTGCAGATACTGGACGGCGCAAGTTTCAGGAGCGCCGTTACCGATTCGTGGGTGCGGCAGGCCGTTACAAATATTTCGGGCTGCTACGGTACAGCTACACTGACAACCGGTTGGTGGTTCGGCAACAGGCAGACTACCAACAATACCGCACCCGAGTCAGGAACTATATTCTTACCTGCCGGCGGCATGCGTAACTATGCCTTCAATGGTCTGTTGCATGTCCAGGGTGAGGAGGGGTACTACTGGTCTACTACTGCCGAGTCGATTCACACCGGTTACAGCCTGTACTTCACCAGTAGTGACATCAAACCAGCAGGCTATAGGCAAGGCGCCTACGGCTACTCCGTCCGTTGTATTCGTGAATATTAGATTTGAAGAAGATATGAAACATAAATCGAAAAACAGAAATAAGTTATGGCGGGCGGCGATGATTTGCACGGCTGTTATGGCTCTGGCCGGATGCGCCAAGGACGAGATTATTCCAGGCCCCGGTGCCGGCGGCGCGGAACAAACATCGGTACAGTTTTCTATTCGGGTTCCGGGAAATAGCCTCCCCGTAACGCGGTTTATGGACGACGACAGGCAGAAAGAGATAGTGAGCGTCGATATTTTCGCGTTCGACGGCGACGACTTCCTGTATCATATCCCCGTGGACGAGACCCAGATCGACAGCGAGGGTAAATTCACCGTTACCCTGCCCACGAGCGACGCCCCGATCAGTGTTAGGTTCCTTGCCAACTCCGCCGGGATAATCGCTTCGGTGTACAGCGCGGGCGAAATATCATCCTCGGACAACTACGATGCCATAAGGAAGAAACTGGTTAAAAGTTCGGAAAAGCAATGGTTGGCATTAGAGGCAGATTATGAACCCTTCCCCATC
>JAJBVJ010000308.1 GCA_020859875.1 Rikenellaceae bacterium | reverse complement strand
GGCATACTCCGGCAAGGCCGGCCAGTTTAATTGTCGATCCGAATGACATGATTGAATTTTTTATAATACCCTGTATCAGCATGTTCACAAGCAATGGACGTGCCACGGGCTATCGTTCGGCTCCATGTGTCTTGCTTTTCCACAATTGCCGGCTATTTACAATATTTTGCCAGATCACATAACAGGCCGGAGCGACACAGGCCACGGGATCGAGGTAGTTCTGGGCGAGCCATATGGCAAGGATCGTATTCTTCTGGCCGAGGGATTGTCCACCCGCAGCCCGGTCGCCGTAGCGTCGTCCGATCATTTTCCCGGCCGAGAATTGTACGACACATATGATGAAGGCAATCCCGGCCATAATAGCTTCCAGCCCGAGATGGTTTCTTTCGATTCGGGTTACGATCTCCACGGTCTGGCCCATTACGATCATCAGCGCGAAAGCCCATATATAAAAGGATACTATCTGGTATTTCCCGATTGCCGCATGTAGACCGGGTAGAATGCGTTTTAGAAGGAAGGAAAGGGCGAAAGGAGCAACGAGTACCGGAATTACTTTCAAAAAAACCAACCAGAAGGATTCGGAAAAAGGAAGGTGCGAATGGGAACCGACCAGTGAGAATACCACGGGCGCCGTGAGTGCCACCGCCGTATTGCTGAGCATGGTAAAAGTGGCCATAGTCACTACGTCGGCACCGAGCATCGACGCGATTATAACGGCCGAGATGGCCGTGGGGGCGAATATACATATCATCGATCCCTGCGCAAGGGTGGAGTCGAAATATGATGCACACCAAAAAACCAGTCCGGCAGCCGCGAACTGGAACAGCAGCAGCCAAAGGTGCAAAGCCGAGAAACACATTTGGGACGGAGTTACCCGGCAAAAGGTAACCAGCAGCATTACAAAGATCAGCCCCGGAGTGAGGAATGCCAACTGTGAAAAGAAACCGCTGAAGAAATAGCCTGCTACCATTGCAAGCGGCAGCATCAGAGATTTTAATTGTCCGGTCATCGGGGTATGGGAAATAGCAGTGCAAAGTTATTAAAACGGGTAAAATAATTCACGGAACCCGAAATTTCCCCGGAAAATATTTAGTTTTGAACTTTTGGTGCGGTTTATCGGACTTTCCGGGCAATAGACCCAGCGAGCCGGCGTTTATTTCAGACACGAATATACATATGCAAACAACAAGCCTCTACGACATAACCCCCGAACAGATATTCGACCTGCTGGAAGGGAGTACCGACCAGTCACGGGAATTTATGGTATCGGTAAATATTCCCCGACAGGGGAAATTTATCGGCAAACCGTTCCGTACGCCTGCGGCACTGATGATGCTTTGTACGGGGGGAAAAATAGATGTCAGGGTCAACCTTTCGACCTTTACTCTTACCCGAGGGTCGGTGCTTCTTTATGGGGAGAATTCCATTGTCGAATATGCATCGGTTAGCAGCGATGCCAGGTTTTGCCTGATGATTATAACCCGCAAATTCCTGGAGAACATGATGGTCGACTTTATGGCCGTAATCCCGATATTCAAATATATAGCGGAGAATACGGGACAACAGCTAAGTGTCGATGAGAAGGAGCTCACGATACTCACCAAATATTACGAGCTGTTCTACGAGATAAGCGCCTCTTACAGTCGTCCGGTAATGCGCGACCTTTTTGCATCCTTTATCCGTACTCTCGGGGATATGTACAGCCGCAGGCTCGAAGATCGATCTCCATCGCGCTCCCGTCAGGAAGAATATTTCGAACGGTTCGTTTTGAAAGTCACGGAATATCACCACAGAGAGCGGAGCGTGAAATTTTATGCGGACGAATTGCATATTACCCCGAAATATCTTTCGACGGTAATTAAGGAGATAAGCGGCCGTTCGGCAGCGGCATGGATAAACGAGTTCGTGATCAACAAAGCCAAGATGCTTCTCAAATTCTCAGGCAAAAGCATCCAGGAAATTACCTACGAGCTCAATTTCTCGACTCAGTCGTTCTTCGGGAAGTTCTTTAAACGCCACACCGGAATATCCCCGACCGACTACCGCAAAAGGGAATGAATGTGCTGTTTCTGGATATTATTTACAATAGCCCCGGGGAAATTCCCGGGGCTATTGTAAATTGTATAACCCATTTTCAGAGGAATATTACAATTAAGAGAGGATTATATATTTTAACAAAAAATATCCCGAAAATATCCGGTTTTTCCTCGAGCCTAAGCTGTTTCGACTTTCACTTCGGTATTCACATTGTTCCTCGTAGCTTTTGAATAGGGGCATAGGTTTTCGGCCGCGGTAACCATTTCCCGGGCCAGTTCCGGTTCCACGCCGGGTATACGGGCGGTAATTTCCACGTCGAGAAAGTAATCTTTCGGATCGTTCTGCCCGAGCCCTACCGAGACGGTGACGCTGATCCCTTCGATTCGGTGGCGCATTTCGAGTGCGGCCCTGTTAAGAGCGCTGCAGAAGCAGGCGGCATACCCCGCGGCAAAAAGCTGTTCGGGGTTGGTCGCCGCGGTTTCCCCGTCTTTACCGGGAAGGCGCAGATCCATATCGAGTACTCCGTCACTGGAGGTTACGTGGCCCTCTCTTCCGCCGACGGCGGTGGCTTCGGCCCTGTATTTAATTTCCATATCGCATAGTATTTATACCATAGTTCGGTTCAACGATTATGCCATCGGTACCTCCATAACCAGAACCTCTGCTCTGGTTTCGGCCCGGATGTCTACACAGCGGGTTTCCCAGAGGCCCACTCCGTCGTTCGATCGGAGCCTTTCGCCGTTAACCGCCGCCTCCCCTTTGATGAGGTAGATATAGATGCCGTTGTGTCTGGAATGGAGCCGGTACCTCACTTCATAATCCCTGTCCAGTTTTCCCATACTGATCCACGCCTTCTGGTTTATCCTGCAAATATCCGGTGAAAGGATCTCCGAAAGGTTATTTCTCATCGCTGTGGTGTCCAGCTGGAGTTTTTTGTGGTAGGGTTCAGTACCTTTGCGCTCGGGGGAGACCCAAATCTGGAGGAATTTCAGTTTACGGTCGCGGTTGGCATTATATGCACTGTGCACAATCCCGCTTCCGGCGCTTACCAGGTGTACTTCGTCGCTGCGGATCACCGAGGTATTCCCCAACGCATCGTAATGCTGCATGGCACCTTCCAACGGAATATAGACGATCTCCATATTCTCCGTATGGTAATAGGGAAGGGCCGCACCGGGTGCGACGGTATCTTCGTTCAATACCCGCAGTTTCCCGAAACACATTCTTTCCGGATCACGGCACCCGGCATAGCTGAATGTCCGGTAGGATTGCAGCCACCCCTCGTTGAGGTAGGTACGCATGGAGGCCCGGTGGATAACTTTGGTTTCGACGGTCGATTCCCGCCGGTGGTTTGCGGCAAGCTCCGGTGTAATGAAAATTGCATAATCTATACCTGCCATGATCGTATGTTTTTATCCTCCCGAAATCCGGGGACAGCGGAAATTGCCGTCACCTGTGCTTCGGGCGGGGATTAATAATTTTTTTCTACGGGGCAGATAATCGCGATACTATTATAATTCAGCCGGTGCGAAAATCGAGAAACTACTAAATGTCTTTATCTAAATTAAATACATTTTTTCAATTGTGCAAGAATTTAGAAATAAAGAGGTGCGAATTTTATAATTCGTTAATATAGTTTGGGCCGATGACGAAAATTGAAACATACCCGTTCGGGTAATATAAATGATGTAAGGGATGTATTATCTTTGACCTGTAATATTTGTTAATAGATGTCAAAAGGTAAAAATAAGAAACAGCTCCCCGTCCTGGAAGATTTCGAGATAACGGCCATCGCGGCCGAAGGCAAGGCATTGGGCCGGTACGGGGATATGGTGGTATTCGTGCCATACGGAGTCCCGGGGGATATTGTGGATGTGCGGATTGTGAAAAAGCACCGGCGCTATATGGAGGGCCGGATAGCCGGTATGAAGAGACCCTCCCCGATGCGCACAGAGCCGCAGTGTGAACATTTCGGGGTTTGCGGGGGCTGCAAATGGCAAAATATTCCTTATGAGCAGCAACTCCGGTTCAAGACCGCTCAGGTTTCCGACCAGCTCCGAAGGCTCGGCGGGCTCGAAATCCCCGAGCCGAAACCTGCTCTGCCGTCCGAGGATATTTATTTTTACCGGAATAAACTCGAATTCACCTTTTGCGACAGGCGCTGGTACACTGCCGAGGAGATAGAGTCGGCAGGAGAGATCGAAACAGAGGGGGCTCTCGGTTTTCACATTCCCGGTATGTTCGACAAAGTACTCGATATTCGTAGATGCTGGCTGCAGGAAGAACTGTCGAATGCCATCCGTTTGTGGCTCAAAATAGAAACGGCCGCCCGCGGGCTGACTTATTATAACCAGCGTTCGCACGAGGGTTTTATGCGAAACGTGGTTATCCGAACGGCATCCACCGGTGAAATAATGGTGATTCTGGTGGTGGCGGAAGATAAACCGGAAAAGTACCGGCCGCTTCTGGAAGGGCTTGGTGCAAATTTTCCGCAGATAACCTCTCTAATGTATGTAATCAACGGGAAGTGGAACGATTCGATCGCCGACCTCGAGCCGCAGCTGTTTAGGGGCAGGAATCATATCTTTGAGCAGATGGAAGGGCTGAAGTTTAAAATAGGCCCTAAATCCTTCTACCAGACCAATTCGAAGCAGGCATACAAACTATACTCTGTGGCCCTCGAATTCGCATCTTTGAACGGAGACGAAACAGTTTACGATCTTTATACGGGAACGGGCACCATTGCCAACTTCGTAGCCGGACGGTGCGCGAAAGTGGTCGGCATAGAATATATACCGGAAGCCATCGCCGATGCCAAAGTAAATTCCCAAATAAACGGCATCGGCAATACCTCGTTCTTTGCAGGAGATATGAAAGATATATTGGACGACGCTTTTATCGGCCGACACGGCCGGCCGGACGTAGTGATACTCGATCCCCCGAGGGCCGGCGTCCACGAAGATGTCGTGAGGACAATTCTGAGGGCACTTCCCGAGCGTATCGTCTACGTCAGCTGCAACCCGGCGACGCAAGCAAGGGATCTGGCCCTGTTCTGCGCGGAGTATCGGATCACCGATGTCCAACCGGTCGATATGTTCCCGCATACTCATCACGTGGAAAATGTCGTTAAGCTTGTAAGGAACAGATAAAAAATAGAAATGATGAGAAAAATGTTAATGTCGCTCGCTTTTGTTGGGGTATGTACGGTGGCGAATGCACAGGTTGCACCGGGGCAGGAAACGGTTTACGAAAATTCCATCCAGGTGAACGGCACCGCCGAGCGTGAAATCGTTCCGGACGAGATATATATCAGGATAGTGATAAGTAAGAATGATACCAAAAGCTGGTCGAGCGTAGACAAAATGGAATCGGATATGGTTCTCTCTCTTCGCCAGATCGGCGTAGATGTGGATAACGATCTGAGTATAGGGGATATGTCCAGCTCGGCATACAGTAAAGTATTCGGGAAGAACACCTCCCGTACCACCGCGGTCTATCAGCTGAAGGTAAGCTCGGCGGAGATGCTCGGCAGTGTATACCAGGCATTGGGTAAGTTAGGTATATCCAACCTGAGTATAATGGCTCTCAGCCACAGTCGAATTAGGGAGATCACCGACGAGGTGCGTATCGAGGCTGTAAAGAATGCACGGGAGATTGCGCTCGGGATGGCCCGGGCTATCGGTCAGGATATAGGCAGGGCGGTTTTCATCGCAGATTATATCAACCCGGTATTTCTTGCCCGCAGCAACTATAAGACGGATGCATTTACTGACAATTCCGCAGGAGCCGAAGAGCCTGTAAGCCTCGACTTCCGCAATATCAAACTGAACTATTCCGTGACCGTAAAGTTCGCACTGGAATAGTAGCGTATAACTCTCCGGATGGATTTTATTACACCGCAAATATCCGTCACGGCGGACGGCAGTCCGACGCTGATCGCTCCGTCCGGCGGGTATACCTACCATTCCGTAAACGGGGCCGTGACCGAGAGCCGCCATGTTTTCATCCGAAACGGGCTGGAATTATGCGGCGGGCAAAATATAGCGGTTCTCGAGGCGGGACTGGGAAGCGGCATTAACGCATGGCTCACGGCGGTATTTGCGGAAGATACCGGCCGTAAGATCGATTATAGGGCCGTCGAGCTGCATCCGGTCGATCCGTCGGTTGTCGACGGTAGCGGATTCCCCGATGATCCGCTCTTTCGGGCTATCCACTCGGCACGGTGGGACACCGGGCAGAAGTTGAGCGACAATTTTACGATTACAAAGGTTTACGGAGATTTGGCCGGGATGGTATTTGATGTTAAATTTGACCTTATATATTTCGATATGTTCGCTCCCGACACCGCTCCGCACCTATGGTCGCAGGAGATATTCGCAAATATCGCCGGGGCGGCAAATCCCGGGGCCGCGCTTGTAACCTACTCGGCTAAAGGTGATGTAAAAAGGGCTTTGAGGGCGGCAGGTTTCGAAGTGGAAAGACTGCCCGGGGCTCCCGGTAAACGCCATATGCTGAGGGCCGTAAAGATATAATTCGATGACCAAAAACATGAGGATATGAACCGGCACTATAATTTCGAATATGAGAAATACGACGCTCTTTCGTCGTTACCGGAGCCGGACAAGGAGCTGGCACTCGCCGCGAGGCAGGCGTGCCTAAGTGCCTATGCCCCTTATTCCAACTACCGTGTGGGAGCCGCAGCAAGGCTTGCCAGCGGGAAGATAATCACCGGGAGCAATCAGGAGAGCGAGGTTTTCCCCGCGGGAGTGTGTGCCGAGCGGAGCCTGCTTTTCCATCACCAGGCCCACCATAAGGACGATCCGATAAAAACTTTGGCCATCGCCTCGATCCCTGACGATACCGAATGTTACCCGTGCGGAATCTGCCGGCAGGTTATAAACGACTCTCAGAACCGCCAGCAAAGCCCGATACGGGTTGTGATGACTGGCCGGGACAGCGCTACGGTTGTGGACGATGCCTCGAAATTACTGCCTTTTATCTTCCGGCTTTAGGTACCCCTATGTTCGGCAAAAAAGATATACTATACGAGGACAACCACCTGATCGTTGTGAATAAACGGGCGGGCGACCTGGTGCAGACCGATCCCGAAGGAACTCCCGCCCTCGAGGATGAGATCAAAGGGTTTATCAAAAAACGTGACGGCAAACCGGGAGATGTTTTCCTCGGGGTCGTCCACCGTATAGACCGCCCGGTTAGCGGCGCCGTATTGTTCGCAAAGACGAGCAAGGCCCTGGTAAGGCTCAACCGGATGATAAAGGAGAGAGAGATCGAAAAGGTCTATTGGGCCCTTGTCGAGCAGCTGCCCGACCCCGCGGAGGGCACTCTGCGCCATTTTATCGTCAAAGACCAGAAAACCAACCGCTCCCGTGCCCTATCCAAACCACAGGCAGCAAGCAAGGAGGCCCTGTTGGAATACCGCCATATCGCCTCGAGCGCCAATTATCACCTGCTGGAGATCGACCTGAAAACGGGCCGGCACCACCAGATACGGGCTCAGCTGTCCAAAGCGGGGTCGCCGATTCGCGGCGATCTGAAATACGGTGCTAAGCGTTCCATGCCCGGCGGTGGAATATCGCTCCATTCGAGGAGTGTTTCGTTTCTCCATCCTGTGCGCAAGGAACCGGTGAAGATCACCGCTCCCGTTCCTACGGACGATAACCTTTGGAAATTTTTTTCCGAACTGGAATGATCCCTAAAGGGGATTTCCCAGCTTCTCACGGATCGCCGCGAGCCTCTCTTCGAGTCGGGATATTATCGGGGCATATTCCGGATCCCCATACCGGTTGTCTACCTCGTGGGGGTCGGCGCTCATATCGTAAAATTCGCGGGAATCTATATCCTCGTGGCCCGGCCACTGGGCTTGGCCATAGAAATGGATCAACTTGAATTCTTTGGTGCGGATCCCGTAATGTTTGCGCACCTGATGTACGGCGGGGTAGTCGTAATACTGATAATAGAGTTCATCCCTCAGATCGCTTTTTTCGCCGCTCATAAGACCCGTCAGTGGAAGTCCTTCCATCTGGCCGGGAATTTCCACCCCGGCCGCGTCGAGGAACGTAGGCGCGAAATCTATATTCTGCACCAGTCCGTCGCAGACGGACGAAGGGAGAATTACCGCCGGCCACCGGGCAAGGAGCGGAGTGCGGAAGGATTCTTCGTACATGAACCGCTTGTCGTACCAGCCGTGTTCACCCATATAAAATCCCTGGTCGGAAGTATAAACCACGAGAGTATTCTCCGTCAGATGGTTAGCGTCCAGCCAGTCGAGCAGCCGCCCCACCTGCACATCGATAGACTTTATTACCTTGAGGTAATCCGAAATGTACCGGCCGTATTTCCATAGTGTAAGATCGTCCCCGGAGAGTTCCTGGTCGATGAATCGGTCGTTGAGGGGTTCGTAATATGCATCCCATGCTGCCCGTTGGGAGGGCGTCATCCGCTCTATGGAATTTCGCCAACTCAATTTCAGCCAATCCGGTACCTCTTCCGTGTCATGCAGCCGGTCGACCTTCAGATCGTACCCAAGGCTCATATCCCGGGCTATGGTCATTTCCTGTGTCCGGGCGGCGGGACCCCTTGTGGAGTAGTCGTCGAAGAGGGTATCGGGCACCGGTATTTCCGAATACTCGTCGATTAAATCCAAGTATTGTATGTCCGGCATCCAGTTTCGGTGGGGAGCCTTGTGGTGCACCATTAGGCAGAACGGGCGGGTGGGGTCGCGCCCCTCCAGCCACTCGAGGGATTGGTCGGTAATGATATCCGTAGCGTAACCTTCACACCGCACGAACATTCCGCCGGATGCCGGGGTTAGCAGCTCCGGGTTGTAATAGTCGCCCTGATCGTGGAGGATGCTGTAATGGTCGAAACCGTGTGGCGCGGCCGGAAGATGCCATTTGCCAATGACGGCCGTCTGGTAACCCGCCTGCCGTAGAAGCTCCGGGAAGACTGTTTTTGTAGTGTCGAAACCGCGGTCGAGGGTGCGCTGTCCGTGCTGATGGCTGTACAGGCCGGTAAGCAGGGTGGCACGGCTGGGGGTGGAGATAGAATTTTCCACATAGGCCGACCGAAACAGCATTCCCTCGCCGGCCAGCCGGTCTATATTGGGCGTTGGAACGAGGGCCGAAAGAGGATGTCCGTATGCACTTATTGTCTGGTAGGAGTGGTCGTCAGTCATTATGAAGAGGATGTTTGGGGTTTCTTTCCCCTGCTCTTCCCGGGCGCCTGCCGGAATATCTGCCCGGGACGGTAAAACCGGGATCAGAGCCGCCGTACCGGCGGCCACAAGTACACATTCACGCTTTCCCATAGGTAGTGGTTTAAGGAGAACGAATTTAGCTATTTTATCGGAATAAGCGGCGGGAGGCCCTATAAATAGTCGCCGATCCGTAGCGCAATGGCTGCACAAGCCTCGGCGTCTGCCAGGGCGTGATGGTGGTCGGTAAGGTCGAAGCCGCAGTGCATGGCAACGGTTTTGAGTTTATGGTTGGGCAGATGCGGAAAGGCCCTGCGCGATGCACGGCAGGTGCAGTGGAAACGGTAGCCCGGATATTCCATTTCGTAAATATCGAAGGCGGCTCGCAGGCATCCCTCGTCGAAAGGGCTGTTGTGGGCGATAAGTGGCAGTCCGCCGAACCTGTCGGAGATCTCCGTCCATACCTCGTTAAAGCGGGGAGCCTGGTCCGTATCGCGGGCCGTAAGTTTATGGATGGCGGTATTGAAATAGCTATAAAAATTGGGGCGGGGCCGGATAAGCCGGTATATCGAATCGCAGATTTGCCCGCGGCGAACCACCACCACCCCTACGCTGCATACACTGGTGCGCTTCCCGTTTGCCGTTTCGAAATCTATGGCTGCAAAATCCGTTATCATAATCCATGCAAAAATAGAAAAAATCCTTCAGACGGTTTCTACGGCTTCCAAACACTGCGCGGGATCAATTTTTAGCATACTGCTCCAGCTTGTCGGGGAAAAGGATTTCGGTCTTTTTTCCCTTCACGTATATCGTTCCCTCCGCCGCCATTTCGCTTATGGCACGGGCGAGAGAGGGGCGGGCGACACCGAATATGTCGGCCATCTGCTGCTGTGTTGCCGGATTGGTGAAAACGTTACTTCCGCTTCTTTTTGCCACATCGAGCAGATAATTTGCCAATTTTCCCTTTATGGTCTTATATGCGAAGTAGGAAATATGGTCGCTGGCCAGCCTGCTCGGGGAACTTACTACCGCAAGGAAATTTTCGAGAACCTGCCTTTCGTCCATCAAAAGCCGGGTGAACTGCTCTTTTGGAATGTAAACTACGGTGGAGGGGGATTTTGCCGTAAGGTTGAATGGCAAAGCCGCATTTTCGCTGTATAGCAGGGAAGGGGTAATCAGCGAAGGAGCCGATATACGTTCTATCTTTAAAGTGCTGTCCTTCCTGTCGGTGGTCTCGGCACGGATGTTACCGCGCGTTAAAATCATCAGGGCAGAGTAGCGGGCTCCTTTGATCGCAAATATCTCACCGGTGGGATAGGATACATTCTCGAAGCCGTACTGCCGGGATATTTTACCTACCTCTTTCTGGCCCATTCCCCGGAAGAGCGAACATTTCAACAGACCGTTCTCCATAGTTTGTCACTTTTGTTACAAAAATATAAAAATAGAGCGGAAGATAAAACCGTGACGCAACCTGGGTGAAGCGTAAAAAGATTTGTATTTGTATAC
>JAJBVJ010000159.1 GCA_020859875.1 Rikenellaceae bacterium | reverse complement strand
CGAAGTGCGGCATCGTCGGCCGCGGTGTTCTGGGCGGGGAATGTATAGAGGTCGGAAAGTATATTTGCACGTTTGAATTTGATTCCACAGACGGCAAACGGTGGTATAAAACTGATACACACGAGCCCGGCGATTACAAGGATCGTAAGGTAAAACGGATATCGGGTGTAATCGCGCATCGGTCTAAATTCGAATAGTTTGCAAAAATAGTAAATATCCCGCGAATTACCTCCCCGGTGGCTTGTAATTTGCAGAGCGGAAGATGCCTCCGCACCCATGCAAATAGCGAACCAGATGGTATACTTCTCACTGTTAAAAAATTCACAGTATTGTTTGACGGCACGGAAATAAAACGTACCTTTGGTTTCGAATTAAGGGCCGCTCCCGGCACCAGGAACAATAAGTTTAACAGACATTTCTAATATTTCCGATTTATGAATATCCCGTCACAACTAAAGTACTCTGCCGATCACGAATGGGTAAGGGTCGAAGGAGATACAGCCGTGGTAGGCATTACAGATTTTGCCCAGAGCCAATTGGGTGATATCGTTTTCGTGGATGTAACCACGGTGGGCGAAACCCTCGGGCAGAACGAAGTGTTCGGCAGCATCGAGGCGGTGAAGACCGTGTCGGATGCCTTCCTTCCCGTTGCCGGCCAGATATTAGAGTTCAACGAGGCTCTTAACGATGCGCCCGATACGGTGAACCGGGATCCCTACGGCGAAGGGTGGATGATTAAGGTAAAAATGAGCGATCCCTCCCAGCTGGATTCACTTATGGATGCCGAGGCATATCGGGCAGCGATAGGGTAACGACAAAATTGTTAAGTTTTAAAACAGGATAAAATTATGAGTAAAGTAACAGTTGTGGGTGCCGGAAACGTCGGCGCCACTTGCGCCAACGTGCTTGCGATCAAGGAGACCGCAAGTGAAGTAGTCCTTATAGACATCAAGGAAGGCCTCGCCGAAGGCAAGGTTCTCGATATGTTCCAGACGGAAACTCTCCTGGATATCGACACGAAACTAACGGGCGTAACAAACGATTATTCCCGGACGGCCGGCAGCGACGTGGTAGTGATCACCTCGGGAATTCCCCGTAAACCGGGCATGACCCGTGAAGAACTTATCGGCACCAATGCGGGGATCGTAAAGAGTGTCGTAGAGAGTGTGCTGAAATACTCTCCGGAGGCTATCGTTATAATCGTCAGTAATCCGATGGACACGATGACCTACCTGGCATGCAAAACCAGCGGACTTCCGCGGGAACGCATATTCGGTATGGGCGGCGCCCTGGACAGTGCCCGCTTCAAATGCTACCTCAGCAAGGCCATCGACGCGAACATCAACGAGATAGAAGGAATGGTGATCGGCGGCCACGGCGACACCACGATGGTTCCCCTGGTAAGCAAAGCAACCTACAAAGGAAGCCCCGTGACGGATTTCATCCCGGAAGATGCCGTACAGCAGGTTGTTGCCGACACGATGGTCGGAGGCGCCACACTGACCAAACTCCTGGGAACATCCGCATGGTACGCTCCGGGAGCCGCAGCCGCATATGTAGTTGAGTCGATCCTGAAAGACCAGAAGAAGGTCGTTCCCTCATGTGTAAGCCTCGATGGCGAATATGGGCAGAGCGATATTTGCATCGGTGTTCCGGCGGTAATTGGCCGGGGTGGCGTCGAGAAAGTCCTCGAGATCAAACTCTCCGACAAGGAGAAGGGATCGTTCGAAGAGAGTGCGGCCGCTGTTCGTAAGACTAACGATGTGCTAAAGGAAATAGGAGTCCTCTAGACCGGGACATAGACATAGCCGATAAAAAGAAGGGTTCGCACTGCGCGAACCCTTCTTTTATTTATTTGAAACTTACCGGATCGATTCCACCGTATAGCCCGACCGGCGGAGCTGCTCGATAATACCCTCTTCACCCGTCAGGTGCAGGGCACCGACGGCGATAAAGGTCGACCCTTCCCCCATAAGGGACGGGATCTGCTCCATCCATCTATCGTTGCGCAATTTAATAAGCGCATGTCTAAACTCCTCCGAAGAAGGACAAGGGTCGTTCAGGGTATCGTTTGCCAG
Organism: Rikenellaceae bacterium; assembly: GCA_020859875.1. GTDB lineage: Bacteria > Bacteroidota > Bacteroidia > Bacteroidales > Rikenellaceae > WRDF01. The sequence goes on along the minus strand of JAJBVJ010000159.1, from coordinate 8,802 downwards.
ATCGTGCATCCCGGCTAAATCGCCCGCAGAGTACAGTTCCGTCAATTTTGTCAGCTGCTGCATCCCGAGCTCGTCATGTTCGAGAGAGCATAACAGACTTGCAGCCTGTGCCTCGAGCGGTTCGAAATTCAGCAGGACTTCGACCTGCTCTTCGATAGTTTCCAGGCCAATGACCTCTTTTCCCTGTTCGCGTGCGATGTTCTGGATATACCCGTCTATCGAAATATGTGTAGCCAGATTAAATTCGGGATGCACTTTGGCATAAGAGAGTTGGGTCACCATCGTGCTGATCATGGCAGGCTTCAGGGCGCCGAACTGGTCTAATCCCGCCCCGAAAAATTCGGTCATCAGCGCATCCAGTTTCTCATAATCTCCCGCACCGAGAAGGTCGTGGTACGATGTCCCCTCGGGCATGGATCCTTTTTCTATAACAAGAATCTGGGCGTCGCTCAGGTTTTCCATATCCACTTCACCGGCCACCTGTACGGCGGATTGGAGAGCATCGGCGTATGCCGGGAAGTTATCGAGCACCTCCACGGAAGCGAAATGGTGTGTCCCGAGAAGATAAGATGGATTTTCGAGTCCGTTTCCGGTTACTTTCCAGAGGATGGAATCGGTGGTCCGGGTTTTTGCTTTTTCGCCGCAGCCGGCAAAGAGAAGTCCTGCGGTGGCGATCGAGAGAAATAGTTTCTTCATGGATTCTTTTTATTATGCCCGCGGAGGGACAATTATTTGAGAGTAGTATGGTGGTCAAAGATACGGAATTTATAGCAAAGGGCTCAGCAGCCTTGCCAGAGATTCGTAAACCGAATGGAGATTAGAACGCTGTTCCCACATTTCGGGTGTCACCTCGATGCAGTGGCCGATGTCCTGCATGAACGATTCTTCGAGTTCTTTGGCAATCCTGCGGTCATACATTATCGCCGTCACCTCGAAGTTGTCTTCGAAACTGCGGATGTCCATATTTGCCGTTCCGACCGAGGAGAAGAGGCTGTCGATCATTATTACCTTGGAGTGGTTGAAGCCTTTGCAGTAGAGGTAGACCTTGATCCCCGCTTCCATCAACTCGGAAATGTAAGATCGCGTCGCCCAGTATACGATCTTGGTGTCGGATCGGCTGGGTATCATAATGCGCACGTCGATTCCGCTCAACGCTGCGATCTTCAAAGCGGTAAGGATCGCCTGGTTTGGCAGAAAGTAGGGCGAAGATATGTAGATATGTTTCTGGGCGCGGGTTATGGCGGCGAAAAATGCCTGCATAATGGATGCCCAGTCGGAATCGGGGCCGGAGGTAGCGATCTGCACTGGTGTTTCCTCCGTAACCCGGGTTTTCGGGAAGTATTTTTCGGAAATACCGATCCTCTTTTTGCCGCTCACAAAGTACCAGTCGGTGGCGAAGATAGCCTGCAGCATAGCTACCGATTCCCCCTCGAGTTTGAGATGGGTGTCGCGCCAAATCCCTCTGCGCCCTCTTCTGAGGTAACGTTCGGCTATGTTGATCCCGCCGGTGAATCCAACCATGCCGTCCACTACCACTATTTTGCGGTGGTTGCGGTAATTTACCCGGCTGGTCAGCCACGGGAATACCACCGGCATAAAACATCCCACCTGCACCCCGGCATTTTTAAGGTTGCGGATGAATTTACGGCCGAGCCCCCAACTTCCCACATCGTCATAAATGAACCTCACCTCGACCCCTTCCCTTGCTTTATCCATGAGTATCTTCGAGATTTTTTTTCCGATACGGTCGTTCTCGAAGATATAGTATTCTATATGGATAGAAGATTTCGCACTGCGAAGAGCGGTCAGCAATTCAGAAAAGGTCTCCTTCCCGTTGTTGAGAACCCGTACCCGGTTTCTCATGGTAAGGAGCGATTTATTCGTATTCAGCAGAAGGGTAATCACGTCGCGGTTGTCGGCGATGCTGCTGCGAACCATAAGATCGGGTTTCTGGATCGCCTCGAGCTGTTTGCGGCTGAGCCGGTTGAATTCTTCCAGGTCTTCCAACTCCTTCAGGTCGAATATCTTTTGCTTGCGGTGGTTACGGCCGAACATTATATACAGTACCAATCCCCCCACCGGAACGAGCGCTATTACCGTGATCCAGGCCAGAGCCTTCACCGGATCGCGCTTTTCATGGATGATGATACAGATGGTGGCCACGATGACCAGAACGTAGCAGATCATCGCCACCAGCTTAATGTCCGAAAAAGCGACTAAAGGTATAACCGACATGTTTCCTGAAGCATTTACAAACTATTCAAAGATAATAATTATGCCGGAAGGTTTGCCGGTTTGGATTAAATTTGTATCTTTGCCTTAAATGATAAGAGGAGTTCCGGCATAATATGCCGGGATTTCTGTTTTTTTGTCTCAACAATAATGTTAATTATGGCATCAAATGTTATTTACCTGACCGAAAGCGGCTACCAGAAACTCAAGGCCGAGCTCGAACAATTAAGGTCGGTGGAGCGCCCAGCCATTTCGGCTCAAATAGCCGAGGCGAGGGATAAGGGCGATTTGTCCGAAAATGCGGAATACGATGCCGCAAAGGAGGCTCAGGGGCTTTTGGAGATGAAGATCGCCAAGCTCGAAGCCGACCTTTCCAATGCACGCATATTGGACGAATCCCAGATAAATACCGGCAGGGTTCAGATACTCAGTAAAGTAAAGCTGAAAAACCTCAATACGGGAAAGGAAGTATCGTATATGCTCGTATCGGAGAACGAGGCCAACCTCAAGGAGGGCAAGCTGGCCATCGGCACTCCCATAGGCAAAGCTCTCCTGGGTAGGGAGAAGGGGGATAAGATCGAGGTGAACGCTCCCGTGGGGATCATCAATTTCGAGATTCTCGACATAACCGTTTAATATATCATCCCGTCCGGGAAAACGAAAGCGGGCGATTTTCGCCCGCTTTCGTTTTATTGTGTTAAGCTTCCCGTTCAGTCGGAAATCTCCTTAGCCAGGTAAACGATCACCGGCAGGTGGTCGCTATATCCGTTTATAAATGTATTGCCGGAAAATGTCCTCTTTGGAGAGCCTTTATAGCGCCCCTGTTTTTCGATCAGAAAATCGCGGTTGAAAATCTCCGTCTTCCAGAATTTGAGCGTAGACCGGTCTTTTCCCAGAAGGCTCTCCGAGATGATTATCTGGTCAAATAGATTCCATTTACCCTGGTAGGTCAGGGTGCCGATGCCCTTGTCGAAAAAAGACCAGGTGGTATTGAACAGGCCGCCCGGTTTTACCTCGCTTTCTTTCCTTTTGGCGCCCAGCACGACTTTCACGCTGCTGTCGATCGGATCGTCGTTCAGGTCGCCCATAATAATGATCTTGGAATTGATATCCGCATTGTAGAGCGAGTCGGCAATATGTTTGGTAAGCTCCGCCGCCACCTCACGGTAGGTGTTCGAGGTCTTGCCCCCGAAACGCGAGGGCCAGTGGTTAACGATCAGGTGGATCAGCTCCCCGCCCATAATGCCGCTCACCAGAAGCTGGTCGCGCGTTACATAATCGGGCATGTCAGGATGAACATATTTATAGGGCTTGGAAGAGATCACGGTGAAGAGCCTCGGGTTGTATAATAGGGCCACATCCACTCCGCGCCGGTCGGGCGAGTCATAATGGACGATGTCCCAGCCCATCTCGGCAAGGTCGCCCGTAGCCACGAGGTCTTCGAGCACACGGCGGTTCTCCACTTCTGCCAGACCGACGGCGGCAACCCCGGCCGTGGTCGTTTCCTTCCCGAGCCTGCTCAGTACGTAGGCCATATTGGAGAGTTTCTCCCGGTATTTGTCTTCCGTCCAGTTGTAGGAACCTTCGGGTGTAAAATCCACATCGTTTATGGTCTCGTCGCGCTCGGTATCGAACAGGTTTTCTACGTTATAGAATCCGATACTGTATACCGCGTGCCTTGTCTGGGCACCGGCATAGCTCCAGACGAAAAGTATAGCGGCTATCAGAGATGCATATTTTTTCATAATGCACAGGTTAAGCGGCACGGGCCGGATTCCGGCCCGTGCTCGTTATTTAGTCGGGAGTTCCGCTCAGGACGATATTGTCGAGGCGAATCCCGGAGATATTCGTCGTATCGGTAAAGAATTCGATCTGAAGGTCTGCTTTGGACGGAATTCCGGTGACCGTAAACGTATAGAACTTGTTATTGTCGCCGTTGGCTACGGAAACTGGCGTGCTCGGAAGGGCTATGGTATTGCCGTCCACCGTAAGCTGCATCACATTCAAATTGGTTTCCGAAACGGCATCGGTCGACAAACCGGTGGCAAGTTCGAATGTCAGGGTAATGTCGCTGTATCCGCTCGAATTGATCCCGGAAATAATAAGGGAAGCATCGGTGCCCGTCCCGGTCGACGTCGGAAACCATACGTGTGCATTCATGGTGCTGGTAGAACGTACGTCGGCCCTTCCGGTCGGGTCGCTGTATGTGACAGGGCTCTTCATATCGAAATCGGTGAAATCGGCAATATATGGCCTGTTGCCGCTCGGATAGTCCCCCGTACCGAAAGTCTCCTTGAAAAACTGGTTTTCGCTGCCCGGATCGGTGCCTCCGCCGCCTTCTCCCGGGATCGGGCCGCCGAAATTGATAACGTCGTCCATGGTGCGTACGAGAAGCTGGTAATCGTTGTTGTAGTAGCCCAGGATAACCACCAGGTCTCCGCTGCCTTCGGGAAGGGTCTCGCTTGCAAAATCGGCATAGGAGGTGGTGCGCACCACTGCGGTCGACGAACCGTCGGAAATGGTGCGGTTGCCTGCATCGTCGCCAGCGGCGAATGTAGCCTCACCGCCTTGCAGGAAGTAAACCGTATTGAACCTTACCAGATTGTTGATATACTGCGAAGAAATCTGTCCGAGAGTAAGTTCTATCGGCTGTGCATTTGCCGCATCGGGCGAACCGTCGCGCTGAACCTTCTCCTGGAAAACCAGCCACGGTATGCGGTTGGCATTGGTATCGCCGTAGCCTATCTGGAGCTGGTTACCGTAGTTCACCATAAACAGGCCGTGGAGGTTTACGTATACGGTCTGTCCCACGCGGTAATAGGAGGAGGCGCTTCCCTCTTCGACACCGATATTTATCGCGCCCGTGTCGTCCCGAAGGTACATCTGCTTGTAGATATTGCCCCCTTCGTCGTTGGCGATAACAACGGCTTTGAGTATATATTCATATTCGATCTCCTCGATATCGCCCCATGTGGAGAGGTGGGAATATTTGGACTTCAGTTCGGCGATGGTCATGTTAGCTTCCTGTCCTTCGTATGAGGGAGGGTTCAGGGGAGGCCCGTCGGGTGTCTTTTCGCATGCGGTGAAGCCTACCAGGGCCGCCAGGGCCGTAAACAGCGCTTTTGTAAATGCTTTCATATATCTGGTTTTTATCGTTTTCGATTCCATTTGTTAAAACCTGTAACTTACGTTAATATAGCAGTTTATCCCCTGCATGTAGTAATATTTCATAGCGAAGCGCTCGGGGTAATCGGTAGAGACACGCCCCGATTCGAAGCCTCCGCGGACGATATTCTTCCGGTTAAAGATATTCTTTGCCGTGGCGTTGAAATTTACCTGCTGTCCGTTTTTCAGATAGAGCATCTTTCCCAGGGAGAGGTCGAATGTACATCCGCCACCGAATTTTTCTTGGGTGGTAAGGATCCTGTATGCCTCCATATCCTTGTCGTTTCCGGTATCGAGGGCCTCGTAGTTCGAAACCAGCCTACGGATCGGTGCAATATCGATGTAGTTATTGGTAAAGCCGTTTACATTCACATTCAGGAACCAGTAGTTGTAGAAAATATTGACCCCGAAGGTTCCCGCCAACTGAGGAGTCTGGCCCACGTAATAATCTTTGATATAAACCTTCTCATACGCATCTTCGGTCTGCCCGTTCTCGTAGCTGATCGTCCCCATAGGATTATTGCTGTAATAGTACTGGGCATAGGTTCCCGCCAAATCGAAGCTGACGTTGTTGTTGAGCTTGTAATTCATACCTACCTCGAATCCGCGGTTGACCATATTCGCACCGGTAATTATATGGTTTACGAAGGTATTGTTCGCATCGTAATACATGCTCTTGCGGATGATCTGGTCGTAGAAATTGGTATTGAAGGCCGAGATTCGACCCGTGAGGCTGGGCATCGAGAAGATGTAGCTAATGTCGGCCGTGAATATACGTCCGGAGGTGAGATTGTCCGGTGTCAGGTCGGAATACTTTGCCGTGGTGTAGGCGTCGTAAGCCAGCGGTGCGTTGGTCTCGTAACCGGCCGATATGTCTATCAGGTGGCGGCCGGTGATCTTGAAAAGGGCGCCCGCCTTGAAACCGAAATCCATAAAACGGTGGATCTGTCCCTTGCCGAAAGAATTTTCGGGATAGTGGCCGTTGCGCATCTTACCGGTGCGCTGAAACTGTGTGTAGGAGAGCTTCGCACTGTAATCGAAATCTACCAGGGCGCCCGAGTACTGATGATGCGTCCAGGCATTGGCCGACTTTATATCTATCGTGAAATTATATCCGAATTTATCGCCCTTGTAAACCTTCCGGTCGGGACGGTTGAGGTCGCTCTGGCGGTCGCTCCAGGTCATATTGCCCTGGTCTTCATATTTGTCGATGTCCAATAGATACTGAGCTCCCATCAAGTCTTCCACGGTTTTGAACTGGTATGAACGCGTGAGCCGTCCGCCGATACCCGCCGTTATCTTGTAGCGGTCGTTGATCACGGCATTGAGAGTCGAATTGAACGACCCTTCGAAAAGGTCGCTTCGCTGTTCTTCCACCATGTAGACAGCATTGCCGTCCGGTGAGTTGTAGTTGGCAAGGTAGAGGTTGTCCCAGTCTATCTGTGTTACGGATGCATCTTTGCGCATCCAGATGTCGTAGACGTCCCAGTAGGCTCCGTTGGTCTCACTTTGAGGATCGTTCCAGAAGGAGGGTAGGTTGCGGTAGTAGTCCGGACGAGGGTCGGCGCCGTTATACCAGTTGAGCGAAGTGCGACCGTAGCGATTATAATGGACGCCCAGACCCGAAGTGAGGGTCATATCCTCCTTGATTCTCCATATGTGGGAAAGGACACCCGTCGGGTCGTAAGATTTTACCACACGGGAATTGCGTTTCTTTCCGTTCTGGTAACCCCAGTTCGGATTATAGAGGTTGTCGCCCGTGAGGTCGTAAACTTCCTGGAAGGAGGCCGAAGCCTGTCCCCTTCTGACCGGCGAGCCGAACGTCGTGAAGGAGATGCTGTGCTTGCCGCCCTTTACCTCCCTTTCCACACCGAGACCGTAAGCGAAATTATTGTAGAATGTTCCCTTTACGTTCCCTTCGTCCGACCAACGTCCGCCGGCGCTCAGCGTGAAAGCCCAGCCGTCGTCGCGCATCCCGGTCGAGTAGGTCGCCATCCCGCGTAGATAGTAGTTGCTGTTGGTGTAGGAGGCGGTGACCTTCATGCCGGGAGCGTAACTGCCGGCCCGCATATCGATGTTCTGCGAACCCCCTATGGAGCCGTAGGTGAACATCCCCGAGTTGTTGTATAGCACGTCGTCCCCGTTGCGGGTCATGTCGTTCAGGACCCCGATAGAGGCGTAATTGAAAACGCCGCGGTACTGGTCGTTGAACAGTACTCCGTTGATGAACCTTTGTTCGTAGCGGTTCTCGTAGCCCCTGACTTTAAAATATAGAGGCGAGAGCTGCCAATTTATGGTGTTGAGGTAGATGTCGTTCGAAAGTATAACGAGCGAACTTACCTCCTGTGCACCCGATCCGTCCAGGTCGTCTTCCATATTGATCTCGTCGATGATGCTGGCATAGGCCATCTCGTCGGCCCGCGGAACGACCACGACCCTTACGTCCGGCAGTTCGTTCGCACCCGGGCGGAGCTGGATGCGGAATTCACGGGATATTATCTCGGCCGAACTGAACGAGATGATCTCGTCTCCTTCGGCCAACTCGCCGAAAGAAAAATAACCCCGTGAGTCGGTGGTCTGCCGGAGGGTGTTCTCACGAAGGGTGACCATGACTCCCTGGATGGGTTCTCCTGTCGCCGTATTTACCACGTTGCCCGAAAGCTCGGCCCCCGATTGGGCAAAGGCTCCCGCGGCGACGAGCAAGGCGGTTAATGTCAAAATAGTTTGCTTCATATATGGGTCTTCAAAATTCTCTTCACTTTGTCCTTAATGCTTAAAAACAATCCTTTGGGATCGGTAATTATGGCCGGATGTATTTTCCCGTCTAAAAAAGCCTAAAACAGGGACCGTCCGGGGACAGTCCCTGCTTAGAGTGTTCAGACCGGGTTTATTTGGTGCCGGTTATTTTGATGTTGTCCAGACGGTATCCGATTGTATTGCTGGTTGGAGTTGTTATAAATTCCACAGTGGTTGTACCGTCCGGAATTGATGCCGAAATCGTCGAAAAAGTATTCGATGTACCGAGAGTTACGCTGGGAAGAGTCACTTCGACACCGTTGCACTTTACAATCATTGCTTTGGAAGAGGCATTTGCAGAGTTGGCTGCAAGATCGAAAGATATAGTCATATTCGAGAAACCGGACTCGATTCCTTCGATCTTAAAGAGTTTGTCATAGTTGGCTGCAAACCAGATATGGGGATTATCATAATTATTGGTGCAGCGGAAATCAACCTCATCGGAGCCGGTGGAATATACGATAGGGGCTTTCATGTCGAATTGGTCTCTTGCTACGAAAGCGTCCCATTTGTCGGTTAGAGTTCCCGAAGTTCCTTCCCTCCATGACGGCCCGAAAGTTTCCAGGAACTGGAGCTCCTCTCCGCCGCGTCCCGGCTCATTCCCGCCGT
>JAJBVJ010000055.1 GCA_020859875.1 Rikenellaceae bacterium | reverse complement strand
TGCCACAGCCTCGGTGGGCCTTGCAATATCTATCGAAAACTCATATTCGTCGGGGGGAAGACAAGTCGAGTCGTCGCATACCATCCAGCTTACCTCACCCCCGATAATTGCCTTGTCCGCAGTGAGGGTTACCGCCTGCTCGAATTCGGCCCGCTTCTCGAAAAAGCCTATCTCCATCTCGAAGATCTCGTCATATTTCCTTACGGCCTTCGACACTTCCCTGATTCCACCGTCGAGTTTCAATCCTTCCAGGACTGTGAAGACGAATTCCGTCGAATTGGGCCCCATTTCGTATCGGCGGGTATCGTACATATGCCAGCCGTCGGCAATATCCGCCGTGAACACAACCTTCGCCTTGCCGCCGCCCAGGTGTTCGACCGAGGTTTTCCACTCCACCTTCCCCTGCGCACCGGCTCCAGCCACGGATAATATTATGGTAACAAACGCTGTAAAAACCGCCCTTAACAGTCGCATCCGTTAATTTGTTTAAAATTTTACGCAAAGGTAAGAATAAAACCAAAAGGGTACGAATCCGCCCGGATAATTCGCCCGGAGACAAAAACCCCACCCGGGTTAATGGAATTTGAAATAATCCGGCCCGGGTTTGGCTCCCGTCCGAATATATGAGCCGGGTAAAAATTTAAGGGTCAAAACACAGGTTTATTGACTATCTTTGTCTGCAATTCCCCGCCGGCGGGCGGGCAAAAGATTACATGATGGCTAAAAAGAAAAAAACAGATAATGAGTCCGTGAAAACTACGGGACGCAAAGGACGCAGCAATCCTGACAGGACAGCGGTAATTACGGAGCTGTTCCGGCTTTTCCCCACCAAACGCTATACCATCAAGGCCCTCGCCTCTGCAAGCGGAGGCGCCGACCGTGAGGGGAAGGCCCTTACGGGGGAGATAGTCCGCGCTTTGGTACGGCAGGGAACCGTGGAGGAGCTCGGTTCGGCAAAATATCGCCTCAGCCCCACGGCACAGGAGACCATGGAGGGTATGGTAGACATGCTTGCCAGCGGTTCGGCCTATATCAAGGTGGAAGGTGAAGAGAAAGATATATTCATCGATGCCCGCAACGCTGGCCATGCCCTGAACGGCGACCGTGTGAAATTCATCGTCAACCGGGTAAATCGAAACGGGGTTCCCGAGGGTGAGATCGTGGAGATAGTCTCACGCAGTCCGCGGGGCTATGTGGGCGTTATCGAGGTGGACGAAGCAAAGGGCTACGGATTCGTAAGGGTAGACAGCCGCAAAGTTCCCGTCGATATTTTCGTGCGCCTGAAGACAAACCAGAAGGTGCACACCAACGAAAAGGTAATGGTTCGCATCCTTGAATGGCCCGAGGGAAGCAAGAGTCCCCAGGGGGAAATTGTCAGGGTATTCGGGCAGACCGGAGACAACAATACGGAAATGCATGCCATCTTGGCCGAATACGACCTCCCCTACGACTTCGATAAGGAAGTTATCGACCAGGCGGAGAGCATTCCGGGCAAGATCGAAAAGAAAGATTACCTCGAGCGTCGGGATATGCGCACCATACCCACTTTTACCATAGATCCGGCCGATGCCAAAGATTTCGACGATGCTCTCTCGATTCGCAAACTGGCCAACGGCTCGTGGGAAGTGGGGGTACACATCGCCGACGTTACGCATTACGTACAGCCCGGAAGCATCGTAGATACCGAAGGGGAGAACCGTGCTACCTCCGTTTACCTGGTCGACCGGACTATCCCCATGCTCCCCGAAAGGCTTTCGAACGAGCTCTGTTCGCTCCGTCCGAACGAAGAAAAACTCACCTTCTCGGCCATCTTCGAACTGGACGACCAGGCGAATATCCTCCAGCAGTGGCTCGGCCGCACCGTCATCCTCTCCGACCGCCGGTTTACCTACGAAGAGGCCAGCAGGTTATAGAGACCGGTGAGGGGGACTATAAAGGAGAGATACTGACCCTCCACAGACTGGCCCAGACCCTGCGCCAGAGCCGGTTCCGCAACGGATCGATCTCATTCGAGCGGGAAGAGGCCAAATTCAAACTCGACGACAACGGGAAACCGATCGGGGTATATTTCAAAGAGCAGAAAGAGTCGAACCAATTGATCGAGGAATTCATGTTGCTCGCCAACCGCAAGGTTGCGGAATTTGTAGGCAAAAAACGGGGAAAGGGAGCAAACGGCCAGCGGACATTCGTATACCGCGTCCATGACGAACCCAACCCGGACAAGCTCGCCACGTTCCGCTCCTTCATCACCCGTTTCGGCTACTCGTTCCGTGCCGAAGGGGGCAAGTCGGTCGCCCGGGAGATGAACCGGCTGATGGCAAAAATAAAGGGAAAGAGCGAGGAGAACGTCGTATCGACCCTTGCCATCCGGACTATGGCCAAAGCATACTATTCTACCGACAACATAGGTCACTACGGTCTTGCCTTCGACTATTACACCCATTTCACCTCTCCCATACGGCGCTATCCGGATATGATGGTACATCGTCTTTTGGCACGCTATCTGGCCGGTGGAAAGTCGGCCGACCAGGAGACCTACGAACGGCTGTGCGAACATTCGTCCGAGATGGAAGTCAGGGCGGCCGAAGCGGAAAGGGCTTCGATCAAATATAAAATGGTCGAATTTATGACCGACCGAATCGGCAGCGAGTTCGACGGTGCTATCTCGGGAGTGACCGAGTGGGGGATGTATGTCGAACTGGAAGAGACCCATATCGAAGGGATGGTGCCCCTGCGTGAAATGACGGACGATTTCTATATATTCCAGGAAGATGAATATGCCGTGGTCGGCCGGTCGACCCACCGCAAGTTCACTCTCGGCGATAAAGTACGTATCCGTGTCGCACGTGCCGACCTGGCCCGCAGACAGATAGATTTTTCGATGGTAGCCTCCTATGACTTCAAAACGGGTAAAGCAGTGCCGCTGGTCGACGGCCCCGATAAAAAGAAAGCCTATGGCAGACCGGGTGGCGGATACAGTAAAAGAAGAAAGAAATAGGAGGGATTCCTGATGTTTACCCCGGCAAATTGCCGGGGTAAACATTTAGGGAGGTGTGGGTAATTTAGGATATGTCGGCAGGCTGTAGCCCTGGGGCGTAGCGCCGGATGGGCGAAGGATTTGCGCGGAGAAGTTTTGTCTGGAATCTGTATTGTCGATATTATGGCCCGTAGGAGTAGTTTATACCGAGTTTTCTTTCCACTTTTAAGTTCCTTATACTCATTCTTGCGGGGCATAGCTCAAGCTGTGCTTGGCTCTGCTCCCGCTTCGTGCGTCGTTTGGCTCTGCCCTTACTTCGTTCGTCGGTTTCATCAAGGAAAAAGTAGGGGAGAAGAAACCTCGCACTCGATTAGGCTAGCCGCAGAGGGATACCTGCACAGGGATATTATGGCTTTTGCAGCAATTGCGGTTTATTCTGGTTACCTTTTTTACCCCTCTACATCTTAATATATTCGCAGGCACCAAAATTGCTCTTTTCATTCCCTATGGAAAAGGGATTGAAAATAACGGCAATAGTGCTGTTCCTGCTTATCATGGGATTTTTCGTATTCCAGGCGTGGCTGGGGCATAAAGTGGCCAGCGTGATCGAAGAGAAGGCCTCGCAGTTCGACGGGGGGGGTATATAATGTCACTGTGGACGATGCGAAGGTCAGCATATTCGGTCGTTCGGTGACTATCCGGGGGGTCACACTCAAGCCCGATGTCTCCCATCCGGATAACAATCCGCAGGAAGTACAACTCGATCTTTCGATCGACGGCCTGTTCGCCTCGGGATTGAACCTGAAGATGCTGCGCGGCGATGCGCCGTTCAAGTTAAAAACCCTCGAAATAGACCGGCCCCTCATAACGGCCGATATATACAGCGGTAAGCAGAAGGAGGCCACTGCAGACAGTTCCGGGGTAATACAGAAAAAGCCTTTCGATTTTCCGACCCGAAGGCTCGTTGTCAGTGACGGAAATATCATCCTGCGCCAGCACACCGGCGGCGGTGAAACATACACCGAAGCGGACGATATAAATGTTGATATACGCGAGCGAAACAGCAAAAACGGAACGGGGATAGCGGCTATGTTCGAAGGGGGTGGAACCGTTTCGGCCATAATTATGACCAATGCGGATGCGTCGGTCGATACGATTATAGATTCCCTTAGCCTCCAGCTCACAGACGGGAACGTCAGCATCGCCGGAGTGACCGTTACCCCGCGCTACCCCAGGGAGCAGTTCGTCTATAAAAGCAGCCGCCACCGCGACTGGACGCATCTTTGGGCCAGAAATATCGAGTTTCACGGGGTCGATGTCTCCGCCGCGGGAATATCGTCGCCGGCCGGCGGGGGCAGCGATAAAAAAATGCACGTTTCGGTAGACAGTATACATATAGGGTCGGGACTCGTGGAGAGCTACAAGGACAGGAATGCCTACCAGCCCTACTGGGTGCGCAAGCTGATTTTCGAATCGGTATCCCGGCTGCCCATCTACCTTACGGTCGGTAAGGCGGTCGTTGCCGACATGGATGCCGTGTACAGCGAACTTCCCAAAGGGGGTACCACGGCCGGAGTAATAAACTTTACGAAGCTGGCCGGTACCGTCGCCGGGTTGTCGAATATACCCTCGTCCGACGATCCATACTGGACGCTCGCCGCCCACGGTCTGATTTACGGTGCGGCTTCTGTGAACGCCACCTTTTATTTTCCCAAGTCCGAATCGACCGACAGGTTCAAGGTGAGGGGTTCGCTCGGTTCGCTCGATCTTACCCGGCTCAACAAAACGATAACTCCCCTTGCGAAGGCTGAAGTAGAGAAAGGGGTTGTGGATAAGATGGATTTCCACATCGTCGGCAACCGCCATACCGCATCGGTGGATATGGAACTGCTGTATCACGACCTGAAGGTCGAACTTGTAAAACTCAAGGCCGACAACGAGGTGAAGGAGCGAAAGTTCATATCCTGGATCGCCAACGAATTCGTAATAAAGGAGAGCAATCCCTCGGGCGGAGAGATGCGCCGCGGCACCGGAACGGTCGAGAGGGAGCTCGACCGGTCGCAGTTCAATTTCCTCTGGAAGGCCCTCATGCAGGGTATAAAGGAGAGCGCCGGATTATAGAGGGGAGCCTTTGGATTGTTTTTTGCATAGCGCACTCTGTATTTCTAATACAGGGTGCTTTTTTTATAAACTAACTGCATATAATTTATGGATTGGTTATTCAACCTTCTGCGAAATTCCCCGGAGCTTGCGATATTCCTCACCCTTGCCCTCGGGGCCGCTTTGGGACAGCTGAAAATCAAAGGTTTCAGCCTCGGCACGGTGACCGGCGTACTGCTGATGGGGGTGTTGATCGGACAACTCGGGATCACGATCTCTCCTACGGTCAAAACGACTTTTTCCCTGCTTTTCCTTTTTGCCGTAGGGTACCATGTCGGGCCGCAGTTCGTCCGCGGGCTGAAAAAGGACGGCCTTCCGCAAATCGGGTTTGCCGCGATCATCGCCGTGCTTTGCCTTTTGGTCCCCTACATCTGCGCGAAAATCCTGCACTACGACATCGGAAACACCGTAGGGCTCTTGTCCGGTGCAAACACGATCTCCGCCGTGATTGGGGTCGCTACCGATACGATAAACCAACTCTCGATCGATACGGCTCAGAAACAGCAATATATCAATGAGATACCGGTGGCATACGCCGTGACATATATATTCGGTACGGCGGGCACAGCATGGTTTCTCTCCTCGGTGGGCCCGAAGATCCTCGGGGTCGACATCGCCAAAGCGAGTAAGGAATACGAAGACCAGCACGGCGGCCTGATAACCAACGACGATCCCACGCTCGAAGATGCCTATGACGGTACGACCTTCAGGGTAATAGAGGCGCGCAGCGACTTCTTCAATACGCCGCAAACTATCGACAGCGTCGAGGGAATGCTGGTGGGCAAAGGCTGGCCCGTCTATGTGGAGAGGATACGCAGCGGCGCCAAAGGCGACATCGTAGGGGAACCCGAAACCACGCAGATAATAAATAAAGGCGACCGGATGGTTCTCAACGGCCCCCTGGACGCCATCCTCGAAGACGAGAGCCTGCTGGGCCCCGAAGTCGCCGACCTGGAACTGCTCGATTTCAGGGTCGAGGCCCTGAAGGTAATGGTGAGCAACAAGAATATGGAGGGGAAAACCCTGGGAGACCTCAAGACCATGAAAGACCGTCACGGTGTGGTAATACGCCGCATCCGGCGCGGCAGTGCCGAAGTGCCGCTGCTGAAAACCGTAGACCTGCAGCGGGGCGACGTAGTGGAGATCGAGGGGCGCAAAAGCGATGTGGACAGGTTCGCCGCACACCTGGGATATGCCGAACGGCCGACCACCGCAACGGATCTACTCTATGTGGGACTCGGTATTTTTCTGGGAGGGATACTCGGTTCGATCACGGTAAAGGCGGGCAACATCCCGCTCAGCCTTAGCGCGAGCGGCGGGGTGCTGATCCTCGGTATAATATTCGGCTGGCTGCGTTCGCTCCGGCCAACATTCGGGGCTATTCCGGAGGCTTCCATATGGCTTATGAATAATCTGGGGCTCAACGTATTTATAGCGGTGGTGGGAATCTCCGCCGGGCCGAGCTTTATCGAAGGTCTCAAAGCCTCGGGCCTGAGCCTCTTTATAGCCGGGATATTCGTGAGCCTGGTACCCATGCTGCTGGGGCTTTTGATCGGCAAATATATCTTCAAATTCCATCCGGCGATCAACCTGGGAGCATGTGCCGGTGCGCGAACCACCACGGCGGCACTGGGGGCGATCACCGAAAAGGCGCACAGCCAGGTTCCCGCGCTTTCCTATACCGTGACCTATGCCATCGGCAACACTCTGTTGATAATCTGGGGCGTTGTGATAGTATTGTTAATGAGTTAAATTAAAACGATAATAAAAATGAGCACACTCGAAAAACTTACGACCACCCGCCAGAAGGAACACGAGCTGGAACAACTCAGCCCCTTCGAACTCAAGGACAACCTTATCGAACTTGCGAGCGACCGCCAGAAGAAGTCCTCGCTTACGATGCTGAACGCCGGACGGGGCAATCCCAACTGGATATGTACAATGGCCCGCCAGGCGTTTTTCACCCTCGGGCGCTTCGGTATCGAAGAGTGCCGCCGCCAGATGGACGATCCCTCGGGGATGGCCGGCATACCCGAGATAGGGGGTCTGGGAGGCCGCCTGCGCGATTTCCTCGAAAAGAATTCGGATATGGAAGGAGCCGGACTCCTCAGGGAGGTCTTCGAATATGGAATCAAAACCCACGGATTCGCAGAAGACGACTGGGCTTTGGAACTGACCGAAGGGGTTATGGGCGACCAGTATCCGGTTCCCGTCCGTATGCTCAAGTGCTGTGAGCAGGTGGTGCACGACTATATCGTAAAGGAGATGTGCGACGGTAAGCCTTCGGTTGGGGGCCGCTGGGATCTGTTCGCCACCGAAGGCGGTACGGCGGCAATGTGCTACCTGTTCGATTCATTAAAGCAAAACGGCCTGCTCAAAACCGGCGACAAAATCGCAATAGGGGTTCCCATATTTACACCCTACCTCGAGATACCGGTACTCGACACTTACGGCTTTAACGTTACCTACATCCACGGGAACGGCCGCGACGAGAACGGAAGCTACAACTTACAATATACCGACTCCGAACTCGACAAGCTGGGCGATCCGTCGGTAAAGGCCTTCTTTATCGTAAACCCCAGCAACCCCACTTCCGTGATGATAAGCCAGGAAAGCCGCCGCTATCTGGTAAACGTCGTAAAGGAAAAGAACCCCAACCTGATGATCCTCACCGACGATGTCTACGGAACTTTCGTTCCCGGATTCCAGTCGCTGATGAACGACCTGCCGGCAAATACCCTTTGCGTCTATTCCTTCTCCAAGTATTTTGGGGCCACGGGTTGGAGGCTCGGGGTTATCGCACTCTACGAAGATAACATTTATGATAAGATGCTCGCCGAACTTCCCGAGCAGGAGAAAAAAAGGCAGGCCAAACTCTATGAAAGCCTTACATTGGAGCCGCAGAAGTTGAAATTCATCGACCGCCTGGTGGCCGACAGCCGCGATGTGGCCCTCAACCATACGGCCGGCCTCTCCACCCCACAGCAGATACAGATGATGCTCTTCGCCGGATTTGCCCTTCTGGACAGGGAGAACAGGTATAAGCAAGCCTCGATCGAACTTCTGCGCCACCGCTACCAGCTCCTTTGGGACGGGCTGAAGATAAAGGTCATAAGTGACCCCAACCGTGCCTCTTATTACAGCGAGTTCGACATACAGGATTGGGCGGTGACCAATTACGGGCAGGATTTTTTCGACTGGCTGCAAAAGAATTTCGAACCGGTGGATATGGTATTCCGCCTTTCGGAGCGGTGTGCCGTTGTACTGCTCAACGGGGGCGGTTTCGCCGGGCCGGAGTGGTCGATACGGGTATCGCTTGCCAATCTGGACGACGAGGATTACAGCCGTATCGGCCGTATCGTCTCGAACACCCTGGCGGAATATGTGGAAACATGGCAGCGTGAGACCGGCCGTGAGGTAACCGCACAGGGAATATCCTGCTCTTAAAGCGATCTTTGTATATCAGGAAAAAAGAACATAGCCATGAAACCCGATTTCAGAACTATTATTTTAATCCTGCTGGCGGTACTGTTCGCCGGACAGGTATATGCACAGGATAGACCCACGGTCTATATTCTCGCCACGGGCGGGACTATCGCAGGGGAGAGCCAGACTGCCGTAACCGCCGGGTACAAGGCCGGGGCGGTGGGTATAGACCAGCTGCTGGCGGCCGTACCCCAGTTGTCCGACCTTGCGGATGTGCGGGGGGAGCAGGTTGTCAATATAGGGAGCCAGGATATGAACGATGCGGTGTGGCTGACTCTCGCCGCCCGCGTAAACGAACTCCTCGACGAGGATGAAACTGCGGGGATCGTAATCACCCACGGTACCGATACGATGGAGGAGACGGCCTATTTCCTGAACCTGACGGTGAAGAGCTCCAAACCCGTGATACTGGTGGGTTCGATGCGCCCTTCGACGGCCATAAGCGCGGACGGCCCGCGCAATATCTATAACGCGGTCGCATGCGCCGTCTCGCCGCTCTCTACGGGCCGCGGAGTGATGGTCGTAATGAACGACAGGATTCTCGGTGCCGACGACCTGGCCAAGACCCATACCCTCGACGTGGGGACGTTCCAGGATCCCAATTACGGCCAGCTGGGAATTGTCTACGACGGGAAACCCATATATGCGCGCGAGAGCGTCAAAAGGCATACCGTCCATTCCGAGTTCGATGTTCGCGGGCTCGACCGGCTTCCGCGGGTCGAAATCGTGGTGAGCTATTCCAACGCGACACCGCTTTTCGTGGACTCTGCCGTGGAGGCGGGAGCCCGGGGAATAGTTGTTGCCGGGGTCGGGAACGGGAATATGACCACGGCCATGCAAGATGCCCTTGCGGCGGCCCACAGGGAGATGGGAATCGCGGTAGTTCGCTCCTCACGGATAATGCAGGGCCCGACGGCCCAGTGGGACGAAGTGGACGACGACGCCCTGGGATTCGCCGCCTCCTGGTATATAAACCCCTACCGCTCACGCGTACTGCTCATGCTGGCGCTCACCCGCACGACCGACTACCGGGAGATACAGCGGATGTTCCAGGAATATTAAGACGATACGACCTCACTAATCGACCATCGTCCAACAGATGAAAAGATTGTTTATTATCGCAGCCGCGATCGCGGCCGCCATGGCCGTGCCGCATCGTGCGGCGGGCCAGTACCGCGAGAGCGAAACGGTTATGGATCGCCTGATATGGGACGACGAAAAGCTCAATATCCTGCTCGATACCCGTTTCGACGCACAGTTCTCGACCGGAAACGCTGACGGCAAGGAGCTCGGCTTCCGCGCACAGACCATCAAGGTGTGGATCGCAGGGGAGATAGTCCCCGGGATCCGTTACCGCCTTCGCCAGAGGCTCAACAAACCCCTTAATGCACTGCGGGACAATTACGCTTCGGGCACCGACCATGCCTGGATCGCCTTCGATGCCGGGAAAGCAAAGCAGTGGACCATTACCGCCGGAAAGCAGTCGGTGAATTTCGGTACCTTCGAGTTCGATTACAATCCGGCCGACGTATATCTGAGCACGATGGTAAACGACGACGTGGATTCCTATAAGGCCGGGGTGGACGTTGCTTACCGGATCGGAAAACAGGCCCTGCACCTGCAGGTCGTAAACTCCGACGCCACACAGTTTGCAAGGGAGGATTACAAAAACAAGGGATTGGGGGCTACCCTGTTATGGGAGGGCAGCCTTGCCGGCGGGGCCCTTAAAACGCGGTGGGCATACAGTGCCTTCCAGCACACCAAATCGAAATTCTACAACTGGATAACCACCGGCGTGCAGGTAAATTCAGGAGATTTCACAGCCGAAATGGACTACTATTTCGGGGAGCGGAATATAGATTATACTTCCCTCGTGGAACTGGATACCGAAATCCTGAGTTATGTCCGCGACCAGTCGGCCGCGCTTAATCTCAAATATACACTCGGGCGGTGGCACCCGTCGGTAAAAGGCGTATGGAACCAGCGGCGCGACCGTGACCTCGGTCGTGTGGCATACGACGGCTGGGGGATACAGGCCCTTGTGGAGTTCTATCCGTTTACAACGAAATACCTCAAAGACCTGCGCTTCCATGCCGCATGGTGGTACTCGGCGACGGATTTCGCCGGGCCCTACCGCCACCTCTCCAACTCGGGTGGACACACGGCCCTGGTAGGGATGCGTTGGCTTTTCAAGGCAAAATAAAAAAAGGGCGGAAATCCGCTAAGAGTGGTCGGAAGAAAACCGGTCACTCTTTTTTCGTTTTGAAGAATAAGTGA